>NZ_JAXHDD010000046.1:0-31392 GCF_037072025.1 Pseudogracilibacillus sp. SO30301A
TACAATAAAATTCCCGTTAAAAAAGTGTCCGTTTTCTTGACAGAAGACCAAGATGTGCCGGTTTAAAGCGATATGTGCCAATTTCGGGGAAAATGTGCCGGTTCGGAGGGACATGTGCCAATTTCGGGGAAAAATGTGCCGGTTCGGAGGGATATGTGCCAATTTCGGAAAAATGTGCCGGTTCGGAGGGATATGTGCTGTTTGGAAGTAACTTGCACATATTTCGATTAAATATAAGTTGTTCTCTTCACTAATCGAGATAGTATGAGTTTTAGTTCCATATTTTTTTCGAATTTTTTCCTTGCTTCAGTGGGCGTTCTTGCAAGGACAGACTTGATCTCCCATCAACTTCTATTTCAACCTGAAAGCGGTTTGCTCCACATTTCATAAAATCTCCTTCATATACTTCAAGACCTGTTCGGTCGAGTCAATCAATGTCGCATCCTCTTTCTGTTTTCTTAATTTCAGCGTCTTCAGAAGGTATTGCTCCGCTTCTTCATAACGCTTTAATTCTAGTAAACATTTCCCTTTATGTTGTAGGGCAAAATCTAAATAGTTGTCCAACTTATTTTTATGTATAAGTGCCATTGCTTGATCAAAACACTCCATCGCTTGCTGATGTTTTTCATTATATTTTAACGCCTCGCCCAAACGAATAAGAGTAACTGCAATTTTCTCACAATCATGTTTTTCATTGGCAATTCTGAGTGCTCGTTCCAAATAATCAATTGCCTTTTTCGGCTTCTCCAGTATTCGATAAAGATTTCCCAAAATTCCACACAACTGATAAGAGTCCTCCCTATTGTTCGCCAATAACTCCTCCACTTGTTTAAGAAAGTCTAATACTGCTTCTGGATCATTTGTTTTCTCACGCAAATTATCTTCCACATCATAATAGATTGTTTGCGTAACAGCTTCCAAGTCTTTTTTTAACATTGTCTTGTCCAAAATATCACCTCATTTATTTTAATTGCGCTAACCTTAAAGCAAATACCACAAGCGTAACAAGTGGCACGCCAAATACTACTCCAACAAACCACACTCCTAAAAAGTCGCCCGTTATATCAACAGAAGCTAGCGTAAATATAAGTACAATCTCTAAGTTTATGATCGTCATGAAAAGGTTAGCCTCTGTATAAATACGTGGAGCGTTTTCTTCTGTAACTTCAACCGTGTAATTATAAAAATGCGGAAACTTGCTAAGGAAATATATTCCTACAAATAATATAATTGTGATTCCAGGCATGATAAAAACAGTGTTTTTACTTCCCCAATTATCTGCATCTCCCTGCGTATTAAAATGAATCGGAATCGTATCAGATAAATGTTGATATGCAAAAACAATGTATATAATTGAACCAACTATACAAATAATTGATATACTGTTTAAAACATACACCCATTTATTGACCGAAAACGGAACTTTAGGATGATTATTCAGCATTTTAATCCCCTTTATGTAAAACCCCCCGAATGCAGATGCAAGCGAGGGTCAGTTGTTTTTTACGTTCATTATACCATAGAACCTTAAATAATCGGGTAGTATTCTTGATATATCGGATACGCATAATAAGGTGGTCTAGGCCCTATTAAAGGTAACTCAAACGCTTTAGCACTTTCATTATACAACACTTCTACCCTCTCAGAAGATTGATTAATTAATAAAAATCTGACTTCTGGATTGTAATAAAACAAATTCATCGTAAATATCCTCCTCAATTAAGTTTTCTCAGTTATCTTATTCAATTTTTCCTGTAAGGTAACTTAAGGCACACTTTCGCCCAAAATACATACTTTAAATAGACAATGATTTATCTAGGAGGACTTATAAATGGTCAATGACAATGAACAATACCCTCTGTACCCAAATTACGGTAAAATAACTGAATTTCAAGAGATAGCATTAACCGTTCCAGAACAACGCCAATTTCGCCAGCCAGGAATCGAAAGGGAAATGGTGCCCCGACCAATAATAGAAAATCCAAATTATCAAGGCTCAGGAAAGTTAAATGGAAAAACAGCTTTAATTACTGGTGGGGATAGTGGAATGGGTGCTGCAGCTGCAATTGCCTTTGCAAAAGAAGGAGCAGATGTAGCGATTGCTTACTTAGATGAACATGAAGATGCGATTCGAACAAAAAATAGAATCGAAGAACTAGGTCAACGCTGCCTATTACTACCTGGTGATCTCCGTAAAAAGCAACAATGTATTGATATCGTTGAAAAAACTGTCACCAATTTCGGTAAGCTCAATATTCTTTGCAACCATGTCGGCATTCAATTTCAACAACTAAGCTTACTCGACATCACTGATGAGCAATTTGATAACACGTTCAAAGTAAATATTTATTCTCATTTTTACACGACTAGAGCTGCACTAAAATATTTAAATGCTGCGGATTCAATCATTAACACCACTTCTGTTGTCGCATTTGATGGGAACGATCAATTAATTGATTATTCTGCTACAAAAGGTGCAAACGTAGGATTCACCAGAGCACTAGCAAGAAGTTTAATCAGTCAAGGGATTCGAGTGAATGCAATTGCTCCTGGACGAATTTGGACTCCTCTTATCCCAGCAAGTTTTTCCGCCGATCAAGTTACCCTTGCTGGAAACCCTATGGATCGTCAAGGGCAACCATTCGAACTTGCACCTACCTTTGTTTATTTAGCATCCGATGATTCACGTTTCGTAACTGGGCAAGTATTACACGTAAATGGCGGGCAAGTTTTTGGGTAAGAAACAACATAATTAGATAATCAGAAAATAGGAGGGAAAGAGGGTTAAAAGAACCCTCCTCCATTGCCTTAATGAAGTTGTAAAATCAAGCCATGTTTGCTTTACACGCCTGCTTATAGTCGGCTTGTTTCAATGAAAGAGTGAGCGGTAACATAACTGATAAAAAATTTTCCTCTTTTTCTTTTTAACTTTACGATAGGTTTCTAGTGGATGCTATTGCTTTAAAAATACTACCACGACCAACATGATTCATATTTTTATTTATATCTTTAGGAGCAGTCATTTATTCCATTCTTTGAGGTACGGAAGCTTGATATTGATCATAGGTATGTATATCATGCCTTTCTTTTCAGTGAACGTTATGAGAATTAATTTTTTAGTTTTTTACGGTAGGCGATTTATGAAGTTGAAATCTTTCCCATAGATAATATACCGTTTGTACACCGAGCGCAATGATTAATAAAGTACTGATAATAATCCATAAATATTTCAGATCAGAAGCAAGATCTCCCCCGCCATAAATTAAACTAAAATAACTATTCACTCCATATGTCGCTGGCAGAACGCTACCAAGCCCCTGATAAAAAGAAGACAATAATTCACGAGGGACGATTGCCCCTGAACTGACTAATTGCGTTGCTGTTAAGGCAATATTAAAGATCATGCCAAGATTGCCAAATAACATTACGAAAACTTGAGATAACGTTAAAAAACTAAACATTAAAATAGCTTGAAATCCCCATAAAGCGAAAAAGTTATGATCAATTTCGATTTTAAACAAATTCATTAGGCAAACTGTTAATAATGATATAGTGGTTGCCACCAGAACATTAATGATTTGTCTTCCAGTAAAAAGTGCAAATCTATTATAATTACTTTTTAACTTTGCATCTGAAAATTGCAAATGCTGACTAATAAGCATAGCACCAATATAAGAAGCTAATACGATTAACAACGGAACCATTGAAAAGACAAATCCTTCTTTATCATTGGTTTTCATCACGTTCATTTGTACAGGACTAATCTGGCTGTTCTCTTGCATCATCATCACTGCTTGACTTGCTACTTCCTCGATAATTTCTTCGTTTGAGGACTCGGCCGCTATCTTTTGCGGGATTGTTTCTTTTAATTGTATATTTATTGTTTCGTTAATTTGCCAATTAACTTGTTCATTCAGTTTATTTGCTGATGTTTCCATCATTTGTTTTGTTAAGGTTGGAACCGATTGATTAATATAATAATCGATATGAGTATTTTCATTGGCTTGTATGTTTTTAGTCATTTCATTAGGTAGATGGATAAGCATATTAATACTTTTTTCATCTAACTCCCGCTTTGCTTGAGGTAATTCCTCATACATTGTTACCTGAAATGGGATGTTGTCTTTTAATTCACTTGTTATTTTCTCTCCTAGTACGGAATCTTCATTTATAACACCTATTGTAAATTGATCAACTCGCTCATAGACACCATCATAACCTGTTAACCAGACAATAACGAAAATAAGTTGAAAGGCGACAGCCGCTGAAATACCTAATAATGTTTCTCTTTGTTTGAAAAAATCTTTGAGTAATTTCAAATTAATCCCTCCCATTTTAAAGTAAGCACTCACTTGCTTAATGTGTAAAAAAAATTATTGTAGTGATTGAATAAAAAATTCTATATTTTTTTCAATAAAATTATCGATCGGATATTCTTCTTCCCCTGGATTAATTCTTGTTTTCATTAAGAAATAGCCAAAGTTAATAAAAACAAAGTTTGTAGCGACAATAGTTGGATCTACTTTTTTTATTTTTTCTTTTTCAACCATTTTTTCAAAATAATTTTTCAATATTTCTATATACTTTTGTGGAATATATTTCATTAATGCATCTAATTCTGGAAATTCTCCTGCTTCTTTTATACTTAGTAAAATCACTGTTTTCTTTTGTTCGAGTAAAAATTGATATTCCCTTACTAGCATTTTTAGATCTTTTTCCACTTCCCAAATAACTTTATCTTTAAATGTATTTTCGAGTAAATCAACAAATGCATATTTTTGTATTACTGCTTCCACAATTCCTTTTTTATTTCCAAAATGGCGAAATAAGGTAACTTCGTTTAAGCCTGCTCTTTCTGCAATTTCTCTCGTTGTCGCTCCTTTATACCCCTTTTCATTAACAAGTTCAACCGTTGCTTCAATAATTCTATCCTTTGTTGAAAGTTTCAAATGGATTCCCTCCAAAATAATGCAAGTTACCACTTGCAATCAATTATATGAGTAGTTATCATTTCTGTCAACCATTCTTTTAATTTTCTTACCCGTTTTTTATACAATTCCAATAGGACAATCCAAATTATGACTTGTTATATACTGTAATCAAAATGTTACACTAAACGCAGGGAATGTCCTGTACAAAAAACATCTGATCCATAAGAATCCGTTTAAGTCACACGGGTTTTTTCTTTTTTAAGAAACCATTTATTTAAAAGCTGAGCTGACAACAAAACAAATGAAAAATCCAAGTCACCCTACATCATTTTCTAATTATATCCTTCAATATATTATGTTTGAATGGAAAACATACTAGTAGGAGGTGAAGTTAAAATGACTGTAGGTACACAAATGCAACAGGCGATCGCAAGTTGTCAAAGCCTCGTATCTAATTTTACTACTTTTGCATTAGAAACACAGGATCAAAACGTAAAACAAATGTTTCAAGATTTAGCACAGCAACAACAAACAATTCTTGACAACTTAAATTCAAGATTGCAATACATTCAACAGGAAGAGCCACAATATAAGCAAATGTAAGCCTTTAAGCCGATGTTGATCACAACATCGGCTAATGTTTTGATGACTACAGATGATCTTCTGTTTCAGTTGGATCGTTACATACCTAACTCTTTTAACAAGCGTAGTTCATCAAAAATTATTTGACTTTGTTCAATCTTATTCGTTATTATGTTTAAGTGTTGTATCCTGGATTGTATTTCTTATTGCGCCAACGTCTTAGAGAAAAGTTTAATAAAAAACAATTTGCCGAACCTTGTTTTGTTTATCTTTATTAATTTTGGGCAATATATAATCCATCAATTTTTTTTGCATATACTGTTTCATTTGGAAGGAGATTTCATGAAAAAACTTACTCCTGTTTTTATTATTTCGGTAACTCTGGCTGTTCTATTTATTTTATGGGGAGCAATTGCCCCACAAAATTTAGAAGTAGTTTCGGGAACTGCCCAAAACTTTCTTCAAGAACATTTTGGCTGGTTTTACCTTATTTCAGCTACTGTTATTTTACTTTTTACCATTTATCTATCATTCTCAAAATACGGTAACATTAAACTTGGAAAAGACGATGATGAGCCTGAGTATAGTACATTCAGTTGGTTCGCAATGCTATTTAGTGCCGGAATGGGAATTGGACTCGTTTTTTGGGGAGTTGCAGAACCCGTTTCCCATTTTTATGCCCCGCCCATGGGAGATGCTCAATCCGCAGAAGCTGCTGAAACTGCCTTACGTTTTGCATTTTTCCATTGGGGACTGCACCCTTGGGGAATATATGCGCTAATTGCGTTAGCACTTGCTTATTTTAAATTTAGAAAAAATGCCCCTGGAACGATAAGTGCTATATTTTATCCTTTACTCGGTGAAGGTGTTAATGGACCAATCGGCAAAACTATTGATGTTATTGCTGTGTTTGCCACTGTGTTTGGAGTCGCAACTTCTCTTGGACTTGGTGCGATTCAAATTAACGGAGGACTCACTTACTTAAATAGTAGTATACCAAATGAGTTTAGTACACAAATTATAATTATTATCGGAGTTACGATTTTGTTTATATTATCTGCTATATCTGGAATCGGGAAAGGAATAAAATGGTTAAGTAACGCAAATATATTTCTTGCTATATTACTTATGTTTTTCTTCTTATTTGCGGGCCCAACAACCTTTTTAATGAATTTATTTACAACAACTCTTGGAAATTATGTGGAGTTTTTACCAAAGATGAGCTTTCGTCTTTCCCCATTTAATGAAGGTGGGAGTAACTGGATTAAAGATTGGACCATCTTTTACTGGGCGTGGTGGATTGCGTGGTCGCCATTTGTAGGAACCTTTATTGCACGAGTATCCAAAGGACGTACGATACGGGAATTTGTTATCGGAGTGCTTGCAGTTCCAACAACTTTTTGTGCGTTGTGGTTTGCCATTTTCGGTGGTACTGGGATTCATATGGAAATGTTCCAAAACGGTGGTATTTGGTCAGCAATGGAACAAGGTAATTATACAGAAATTGCACTTTTCTCAACGCTTGATCAGCTACCTTTTAGTATGGTGGCATCTGTATTATCCATCATACTAATCAGTATCTTTTTTATCACTTCGGCGGACTCTGCAACGTTTGTACTTGGGATGCAGACAACGAATGGGATGCTTAACCCACCGTTAAAAATAAAATTAACTTGGGGACTTATTCAAGCTAGTGCAGCTGCAGTGTTGCTTTGGTCTGGAGGTCTTAATGCACTTCAAACCGCTTCGATTGTTTCTGCTTTTCCATTTGTATTTATTTTAATTTGCATTATGTTTTCATTGCATAAAGGATTGAAAGAAGAAGGGATGCCAGTAACGAGAAAGAAAAATGTTTTATAAAATGGAGGTAATGTAGTGAAACTTTTTAACGTAAGAAAAGGTCAATTTGTTTATTACGAAAACAAATTACATAAAGTTTATTCCGTTAAACCATTTTTCAAACAATCTGTTCACCTAGTTCGTCTTGCCGACTTAGAACAAATTCTTTCAACCGCAAAAGAAATTGATTTATATAGACCAAAACATCTCGACAGTTTCATTGCAAATCACAAACGCTATACAATAAATAAAAATGTCCGGGCAAAAGTCGGCGATTATATTTTAGTTATAAATCCGCGACCGGATTCTCTCGACCATCATCATCTGAATTCAATTGAAATGGTTTCTTCCATTGAGGAGAACGGCGTTATTAGTAATAAACAAAATGGAATTCGACATAACGAATATTGGGTCATGGTTCCAGGTCTTCAAGAAGGTGCAAATATCATCGATCTCCGAAATGGCAACACTTCTATAGAAGAAGAGGAAGATGTTGAGGAAACATTTCCATTAGAAACGATAACGCCTATTATAGGTGACGTTTACCAAAAAAATGATAGTACTCCCCCTATCCAAGCTATGGTCATTGCAATAAAAGGTAGAACCGTCTTTTTAGGTGGAGGTTTACAGGTCTCTATCGATGAGTTGACTAATGATGACAAATGGAGTTTCGTGCATAATATTTTCGATAAATAGTGAGCAGCCGAGTTAAAGGGGAAAACTCGGCTGTTCTTCTTTTTGGATATTACCACATTGTTATTTAGGTGATTTTTTAAATTTCAGTAATTAGGGCATCGTTACTGTCCCTTTCTCTTTTAGCTTATCAAAAACCTCTTTTGCCTTCTCTGGATTATTAATTGTAATAGATACTTGAGCGGTTTCCTTCGTTGGTGTTTTATCCGATCCCGGGGAATGAATCAGAGATCATCAGATTCATATCCCCTACTTTTAAGAGCGCTTTGAGTTTGTTGTTCTTTACTTGTTCAGAAAACGGAAAATTAAAGGAACGGATTGATTATTACAAATGGTGGTTTAACAGGCTTTGGGATGTGACGAAGGAAAGATCTAGGACGGTTATTCGGTAAATTATACTACTATTAGAATAGGTTAAAAACAGTATTTTTAATGATATAGCATATCGGTCATTTTCTCCTTCTTTATTCATAAATACTAAAGTAAAAGAATGCTCAAAGTCGAATGAATTATTTTCTTTCTGACCATGGTCAGTTTTTTTAACACAATGTTTTGTACAAAAATTTCATTACCTTGTTTACTTGCTACCTCTTGCGGTATTAGAAAAAATCTTTTGTTTGCTAGATTTTTAAATTCCTTTTCCGTGAAATAAGTCGAAAATTTATTTTGATAATCATTGAGTTGTTGTGCGTTCATCTTATTCACATCCAAACTTGAATCGTCAACATTGTAAAATGCCTTAATAAATTTCACTCCATAGTCTACCTCATCATCTTCTTTACTCTCGCAAGCACTAACAAAGAATAGAAGAACAACAAAACAACACATTAAAACAAAAAACCTTTGCATAGAAACATCCTTGCTTTTTACTTATTCTGGAATATATTCTGTAATGACGAATCGTTTTGAACTGTTCGTCTGGTATATAGTGGATTAAACGACTAATAAAACTCTTCTAAAGATAGCGTTCACGCTTCTTGTTACCACGATTGATTCCAATCGCAGGTTGACGCATGTAACGACCAATGTATCACAACTGATCCCTATTTTCCCTCTTTGTTTTGGGAGATACACATAGAAGTCCCCAGTCAAATGAAGCATCTTTTCTTCACAAAATGAAAACAATCCTAATTAATCCGGAAATTGATGAGAAATCTTTATTCACTTAATTTTTAATCACTACACCACCAAAAACAGCGAGGCAATTCAGTTTTAACACCGAAAGACTTTCCTCATCTCCTAGATGTCTTCTTTTATCTTCCCAACCACCAAAAATAGGATTTCCAGTAACTTTAACATGTACATTTTCAGGAACAATGATAGTGACGCCACCAAAAACAGCGGTTATATCAAGCGTGGCTCCTTCGTCGGAAATTTCCGCCTCACGCAAATCAATTTCTGCCTCTCCGAAAATAGCGGTTACATTTCCACCACGAAAATCTTTCGATTGACTCCTTAATTCCGTACCAGAAAAAAGCAAAAAATTTTTCAAGTCTTGCTCCATATGCTCCTTTTTGCCCCGTTCTCCTCTTGTAAAAATAATAGCCAAACCAATAAAAATGATTACAAGCGGCCAAATAAAGGCTGCAAGATTCATTTCAAACCAATGGTTAGCTAAAAATAAGCCACCAACAATAATAAACAAAACACCTGTTAATGGCGAGGAATATGTACGATTAACTAGTTGAATAATACCGATAACAATTAAAATTAATGGCCACCAAGTAGATAGCACTGCTGTGAAATCTAACAAATTCGCCTGATGCATGAAAAAACCAACACCGATTACAAGAAAAAATAACCCAAACCAGACTCTTCCAGACAATAAAACCCCTCCTCAATCGTGCCAACTTATGCCTTAATTATATCAGAAAGAAATTTATTGAGAAATGACTTTTTGCCTATATATGGAAGGAAAATAAGCTTGGTTAATTTTCCTCGAAAATATTCTTAGTATTTTATATTTATTGTTTGTTATTGTGGATAGTAAACGAAAATTTGTGACCGTTTTTTCATATTGATCCTGCAAAGGGCACAAAATAGCCTTATTAGTTATTTATAATTACTTTCCTACCTGCAAGCACTCCAGTTATTAAAATCATAATCCCAGTAATTAATAGCATGAAAAGTGGTGTAATCCAACTTCCTACTAAATCGTGCAGCCCACCAAAAATAATTGGTCCAAGAGCAGCAATAAAATAGCCAAAAGATTGCGCCATCCCCGATAATTCTGAGGCATCGTAGCCATTTTTAGTTCGTAATGTAAACAACATCATCGATAAACTATAGCCACTACCACAGCCAATTCCGATAAATACCGCTGACATAATAGTCACAATAAAATGACTGCTAAATAAACCGATTGTACCAAGAAGAAAAACAATTCCCGTCAAAGCTCCTAACAATTTCTGGTTATTCAGTTTATCAGAAATTACCGGGATTAAAAAGTTGACCGGGATGAGAGCAAATAACATGAGCGATAACATCCAGCCTGCCTGATTGGATGAATATCCATTAGACTGTAAGATATCGGGCAACCATGTTAAACACGTAAAATACATGAGAGATTGTAAGCCCATAAATAAGGTCACTTGCCAAGCAGTAAAAGAAGTCCACATATTCGTTTTCTGTTTCTTTTCTGCTAACTCCAAATGAATTTGAGGCTTAGTTTTTTTAAGTTGCGGATACCAAATAAAAAGTGTAATGATGATTAAAATTACCCATACACCCAATGCAACTTGCCATCCAAAATTATTTGACAATGGTACACTAATGCCTGAAGCTAAGGCACCAAAAATGTTCATAAATAACGCATAGAGACCTGTCATTAGACCAATTTGAAACGGAAAGCTCATTTTTATAAGTCCTGGTAGTAACACATTCCCAAACGATATCATTATTCCAATCATAGCTGTGCCAATAAACAATGCACTAATACCAGTAACAGAACGAACGACTATTCCGAGTGCCAGCATAATCATCGATAAGAAAATTGTTTTTTCTATTCCGAAACGATTCGCTATTTTAGGAGCAAATGGTGAAACAAATGCAAAGGCTAGCAGCGGTAAAGTGGAAATTGCTCCCATAACCGTACTGCTCACTCCTAAACTTTCGCGAATTTCCGGTACCAATGAACCAATAGATGTTAATGGTGCACGTAAATTAGATGCAAATAACATGATCCCAACAATCAATAAAAAACTGCCTTTTTCCTTAGCTCTTATATGATCCGTGCCTATTGACATGTATCCATTCCCCCATGATTCATTCTTAAAGAGGATGTTCAAAAAGTCCGGTAAAAATGACACTGCAAATTTCGCACGAATGCTTGTTTCTCCGCTCCTTGAAAAAGGAAAGCACTTTTTCTGCGTGCTAGAAGCGTTCGCTCATATATCTAAATGCATACATTCCGCTGTTCGAAACTGCGCCGCCTTGAACTTCTTGGAGCTTTTTATCCTCCTTTTTTTGAACACGCACTTAAACTACTACCTGCTAAAGCAGGTGGATTTTGATAAATGTCTGCGACTAAAGTCGCTCTTCAGGATGAAATCATGCTGAAGGTTCATAAGGTGAAGCCTATTCCTTAGTGTGACTAAACTCTCATTCATCAATTCTGGAGATTTCATCATAGCCTTCATTGAATTGATTGGCAATATAGTTTCTTATTATTTCCGCTGTCACTGCCCCATCGGTTGCACCAAAATATCCTCTTGCCCATAAATGTTGACCCCAATACCTTTTCTTTAGTTCTGCAAACTCATCCTGTAATAATCTTGATGATCGACCTTTTAGGTATTGCAAAACCTTGCTGTGCGCCATACTTGGAGGACATGACAGTAATAAATGAATGTGGTCTTTGCCTACACTACCTTGCAAGATAGTAATTCTTCTTGCTTCTCAACCTTGTCTAATGAGCTCTCTTGCCCGTACTGCAATTGAACCATGCAACCACTTTATTTCTGTAGTTTGTTACCCAAATAACATGATACTTGATATCATATACCGCATGGCTACTTTTTCTATATCCATCCATACTTTTACCTCATACCCTAGTATAGACAAATGAAGACAAAAGATAGGGCTAAAAGCTTATACCGTCTAAAGAGGGTGGAGTTAGACCACGCATTTGTAACTTAAACGAGTGTACTATTTCAAGTTTACTAGAAGTATATAGAGCAATTCTTCCAACTTCAATTGAAAAGGTTGAAAGTTTATTAAAAAAATAATTCTTAAAAAAACAATACCCACAACAATTTACACTATCTTTGAGTTAGTAAGTTTTAAAAACTTATATTAAGAATATTGTTATAAAACAATTTTGTCTGAATTTATTAAAAGTAACAAATTAATTTCAACGAAAATAAGAAAGTGTTATAGTAAACATTATATTTATACGTAGCATATAAGGGAGCAAATTTATATGGAAAATCTTGAACTTATCATCATTGTATCAGTTTTAGGACTCGGAATTTTTTCTCAATGGTTTGCATGGCGAATCCAGTGGCCGTCCATTGTAATCATGTCAATTGTCGGTCTACTTATCGGACCTGTTTTAGGAATTGTTAACCCTGGAGAAGCACTAGGTGACCTTTATAGTCCGCTTATTTCCCTTGCTGTGGCAATTATTTTATTTGAGGGCAGCTCCAGTTTAGATATTCGAGAAATAAAAGATGTTTCAAAATCTGTGTTCCGGATAATTACTGGAGGAGCTTTCATCGCTTGGATTTTCGGCTCCTTATCGGCACATTATATTGCAGGCTTAAGTCTTGAAGTATCCTTTATTATCGGTGGCTTATTTGTTGTTACAGGTCCTACTGTAATTATCCCATTACTGCGAAATGCAAAGCTTCAACCCCGGACTGCAGCTGTTTTAAAGTGGGAAGGAATTATTGTTGATCCTGCTGGACCCCTTCTTGCCCTTTTTGCCTATGAAGTAATCAAAGTCATTACAAATACCGACTTAGGGCCAGATTATTTACTTAACTTTTTTGTCTCTGCTCTATTAGCTGGAGTACTTGGATTTTTGATCGGATTTATAATTAGTATCATGACAAATAAAGGGATGTTCCCAGAATATCTAAAGTCCCCAATCTTTTTAGCTTTCGTATTGATTTGTTTTACAATTGCAGAAATGATTATGCATGAAACGGGAATGCTCGCGGTAACAGTCATGGGATTAACTATTGGAAGAGCCAAAAAACATGTTTCCTCTATCGGTAATATTCATCATTTTGTTGAAGGTATATCCGTATTACTTACGTCAACTGTATTTATATTATTAACCGCTTCGCTCGCACGAGAAACGATTGCACAAATCTTCACTTGGCCGATCATTGCTTTTGTGCTTGTAATGCTTTTTGTTGTTCGTCCGCTTTCCATCTGGTTACCTACGATTGGTACAGAACTTACCAGAGCGGAAAAAACACTAATTGGTTGGATAGCACCAAGGGGAATTGTTGCCCTTACCGTAGCTGGTTATTTCGCAACTATATTAGAAGAAGATGGTTACCAGGATGCCGCAACATTAACCGCTTTAACATTTGCACTTGTGTTCGTTACCGTTTGTGCACACGGCTTCACACTTGGACCTTTAGCTAAAAAACTTGGCCTATCTAATCAAGATTCACAGGGCGTTGTCATCATTGGTGCGAGCAGCTTCGCCATTGCTCTTTCTAAGAAGTTAAAAGAAATGGATGTTGCCGTATTGATCGTCGATTCCTCAAAAGGGCGTCTACGGCCAGCGGAAAAATACGGTATAGAAACATATGAAGGAGAAATTTTATCGGAGCACGCACAATTTGAAGCTGATCTTTCTCCATATAATACGATTCTAGCAATGACGATTGATTCGGCATATAATGTGCTTGTTACACAATCCTTCGCACCTGAATTTGGCTATCATAACACGTTTTCTTTACCAACACCGGCGGAATCGAGTGTGAACCAGGAAAACTTATCATCTGCAGTGAAGTCCCATCTTTTATTTGATGAAAATGCAATTTTTACAGAGTTGAACCGGAAAATAAATACAAATTATACGCTCGAGACAATTATCATCAATGAGGATAACAACATAACCAAAAAAATATTGCCTGAAAATACAACACCCCTTTTTGTAAAGAAAAAGAATGATAAGATTATATTTATCACCCACCGAACGAAACTTGCATTTGATGAGGGGGATCAGTTAGTCGTTTTAAAACCGGAGGAATAACGCAGTGTTATTAACGGCCACCTAATCGGAAAAAGTCTCCTAACAATTATACATACATTTTTTGCCGAATTAAACGAATACTACAACTAGTTTAATTGGAAAGTTAGGAGGATTTATCGTGCAATTAAAGAATTTAAAAGATCAAGTCATTGTAATTACAGGGGCTTCAAGTGGTATTGGTCTTGTAACGGCAAGAACAGCAGCAGAAAAAGGAGCAAAAGTTGTTGTTGCGGCAAGAAATGAAGAAGCATTAAAGGAATTAGTCAATGAATTACGAGGGAATGGTCATACCGCAATTCATGTAACTGCAGATGTTGGGCGTGAGGAAGATGTAAACAAAATTGCCGAAACAGCTTTAAAGGAATTTGGGCGTTTTGATACCTGGGTAAATAATGCTGGAGTAGCCATTTTTGGGTACGCAATGGATGTAAGTAACGAAGATATGAAACGATTGTTTGACACGAATTTTTGGGGTGTGGTGTACGGATCAAAGGTAGCGGTCAAACATTTTAAAGAAAGAGGTTTTCCTGGTGCTTTAATAAATGTTGGAAGTCTCTTTGGAGATAGAGGCACACTTATTCAATCTACTTATGCCCCTTCTAAATTTGCTGTACACGGATGGACAGAAAGTTTACGAATGGAGTTAGAAAAAGATAATGTACCGGTTTCTGTAACACTTATCCACCCTGGTAGAATTGATACTCCATATACTCAACATGCTCACAGTTATTTAGACAAGCAGCCAATACACAAAGGCATGCTTTATCCACCAAAAGCGGTAGCTGAAGCAATTCTTTATGCAGCAGAACACCCAAAAAGAGACATGTATGTCGGCACACAAGCAAAAGCATTAGAACTTGTTGGAAGAATCTTTCCCCGCTTTACAGATAGACTAATGGAACGATTTATTCCACCAACCCAATATACAAATATACCTGCAAAACCTCGTGAAGAGAGTAATCTTCACCAAGCCGGTTATGGGTTACACGAGCGAGGAATAAATAAAGGTTGGAAACGCTCAAACAGTATGTATGTAAAAGCGTCTAAATACCCAATCTTCTCTAGAGTAATCATCATTGGTTTCGGAGCATTGATACTGGCCAATATTAGACGAAATAAACATAACACAAGAAAACAAATCAGTTAATGATTGTCATAATTATATACACTTGGCTGAGAACAGGAACGAGGGAGAACATCACGGGAGCTCTTCCCCTTTTCTATCGAGAGCAAAGGTGCGGGTGAGCGCGAAGGCATGACTAAATGTCGGATCTTAATCAAAAGGTTCTATTTTTTAATTGGAATTTTATGCCAAAATAAATTATGAAAGTAGGTTTATTTATAAATTCGAGGTGCTATTATTGGAAACAGAAACTATTTTTAAAAGTGATGAAGGAAGTAGAATTATTACCGAACACTATGAAAATTATTTAGAATCTTTCCCATTTGATATCGAACGAAAATATGTTGAAACAAGTTATAGAACAACCCATGTCCTTGTTGCAGGTCCACTAAAAGGTAAACCTATTTTAAGTAGATTTAAGTTAATGGAACATTGTGTTAAAATTACATTAACTGATGCAATTGAACCAAGGAGTTGTCAACTAATGAAAAAGTTAATTGTTTTTGCAATTAGTTTTATATTACTATTTTCTTTATCTCACATTTTTTCCGGTTTCTTTCTGACAGTTACATATAAACCGAACATAGAAGAGGCTTGGCATATGAGTGGTAATTTATCACAAGAAATAGTTATTAAAAGCAACTCTTCTTTTTTACTCACATTGTTTTTGGCTTTTCTATCTGCAACCATTGCTTATTATATCCCGAAAAAATTCATAAAAAATAACAATTAGGTCTACATAAACTTTTACTATTTCCTATATTAAATTAATACTTTAATTGGAGGATCAAGAATGAATAACCAAACAATTACTTCTGCTCAGCAATTTAATGAAGAAAGGTTTACAAAAATAGACATCATTAAAACGAAACAAAGCGTTGCATTCGTACTCAACTTTCTACCTGGTCAACATATGAAATCCCACAGCCATCCAAGACGTGAATTATTTTTATGTGTTATCGAAGGAAATGGGACCCTTTTAGTTGATGGAAAGGAATTCGAAGTAACAAAGGGAGATGTAATCTACTGTGACCCAGAAGAACAAATCGGATTCAAAAACACTAGTGAGAATAAAGTATCTATATATGCTACGATGACTAAAATAGCTGATTAATTAAAAAGAACTTGGAATTTGTTACTCCAAGTTCTTCATTTATTATAAACGTTTAAATAAAATGTTATTTTCTAAATGTACGTGCTGGAAAATGTCTGTTTCAAGTTCTACTAAGCGATCATACGTAATATGGTAAGATCCACATGCGCCTGGAGGTGCTTGAAATCCATTTATAATCTCACGCATTTTTTAAGCAGATCTCCTGTAGCATCATATTCGACTTCTAAATCTCCGTTTGCTACTCTTATTTTTTCTAAAAGTTCTTCACTTGGATTCTGTGCGTATTCTTTAATTAATGGGATAACCTCAGTATCTTCTTTAATTGTATGTTCTTCAGTCTCTGTTTTAAATTCATTGTATACTTTATAAAGTTCTTTTAAATGCGGGTGGTTCGCACCGTGGATGCGGGAAATTTTGTAACAAACTCACCTAGTGCCGGAAGTTCTTGTTTTAAATATTCATGGTGTTAATAAGTAATATGATCAACGAGCTCGTCAATCGGTACCAAATCCTAATCTTTCACTTCATTTCCTTCTTTTTCCTAACGGTCATATGAAGCATTTAGTTCTTCTACAATTACTTCACCATCTTCATTTTTTCTCAAGCTATTCTTTAAGAGGACACGCACTTTAAGAGACACGTCTCCCCCGCAACAAAAGTCAATTTTATTTACTTTAAATAGATCGCTAGACCTGTAGATACATTATTACAATATAAGCTAGCGTATTTTTAGCTGTAAATGACATATTTGTTCCTATATACTACTTGCTTACAATGATAATCGTTCTCCGTATTTAATTCTGTGATGTATATCACAGTATATTAAAAATGCAGACGAATTTTTTCCACAATCTTTATTCAAAAGATCCTTTCATTACCTTTTGTGAAAAATAGATGAAAACAAATACACAAGATCGACTCACGTTACCTTTCTTGCATGACTGAATCGATTTAGGGAACGTAAGATTACTTTGCGTTCCCCTGATCACTTCCATAAAACAATTTATAGCAACGTGAGATTCACCTACCTTAAACTCATGTGTTACAATAATCTATAACTGGAGGTGCTTTGGATTAATGATAAATACTATTATTTCAATCTTTTTTACGATTCTCATTATTGCCCTTATTTTGATGTTTTTCATTTCGCTTTACTCTTTCGTTAAGCGTACACTCACTAATGCATCCGCACAAAACAATAGCACAAATGAAATTAACAAAAAATTAGATAGAATTATTGAGCTACTGGAAGAAAAAAACAAATAGCTTCAGACAATATGAAATTATGATCTACTCCTTATAGAGATAGCTCATTCATTTACATATCAGAAGGAGAGGTTACTATTGAATGAGAAAATTTATTACAAAAGAAACAGCAACCGAAGAAATCTTGAAAAGAAAAGGGACTAACTTTTGACGAACTTGCGGAAGCAATCGGACGTCATCCCGTCTGAACGGCATCAGCAATTGAGGGACAAGCAACGATGGACGAAGACGAAGCGAGAAAACTTGTGGAACTTCTAAAACTCGATGAAGAAATCGCAAACTCCTTACAAGAAATTCCGTATTGCGGTTCACTTGTTGAATCTCTCCCGGTTAACCCACTCATTTATCGCTTCTATAGAAGTAATGCAAGTATATGGAATATCTATGAAATCAATCATTCATGAAAAATTCGATGACGGTATTATGAGCACAATTGATTTTATAATGGACATTGATAGGAGAGAACATCCGGACGGCGACTGCTTAGTCATCACAATGGACGGAAAAATTTTTACCAACAAAGAAGTGGTAAAGCGAAAAAGCCATTCGAAGTATCTCCACGAATGGCTTTTTACTTACTTTTATCGATACAAACGATTAATCGATCCTCAATATTTTTAGCAAACTCCTTCAACTCATCATCTTCCACCATTTGAATGAGAGCAGAAGGTTTTGGCATTCCAATTTTTGTGTTTCCTTCATCATCGTAACGTTTCCTTAATATCAAATTCCCAAAGTACGCCAAGCTTTTCAGCCTTCAAATTCTCTGCTAAATCATTGATTGTTTCCTCAATTGATTTATTCCTCTTCATAAAATTACCCTTTATCTCATCGTTCCCGAACTATAATATATCCACCCAAATTTTTATTGCTGTTGCAGCTATGAGAACTGCTAAAATAATTTGCAAAATTTTTGTATTAACCTTTTTACCAGCAGAAGCTCCGAGTGGTGCGGCTATTAAACTCGCAATAATCATAATTACAGCAGGAAAATAATCTACTTGCCCCGTTGTAACTTTTCCAATCGTTGCACCAATTGAGGAAATAAAGGTTATAGCAAGCGAAGATGCGATCGTCATCCGGGTCGGAATTTTAAGGACAACAAGCATTATCGGTACGAGCAAAAACGCTCCAGCTGCCCCAACAATCCCTGCCCCAAGTCCAACGATAAATGCAAGCCTCCCACAAGTACTTGACACAATTTTTTGAAAATTAACAATTGACTTTATTATTGTACTATGATTTAATATAAATCAACTTATCAGATATCTGATAACAGATAACCTGATCGAAGAGAAAAGGGGGCTATGTAAAATGCTCCAAGCTGAAAGAATTTCTGGTAAAAAAGTATCTGATATTGTCGTTGAACAAATCGAAGAATGGATTCGTTCAGATAAGGTTCAACCAGGGGAAAAATTACCTTCCGTTAGAGAATTAAGTGAGATGTTTGATGTCGGGCGTTCGGCTGTTCGCGACGCGTTGACAACACTCAAAGGAAAAGGAATTGTCAATGTAAAACAAGGCGAAGGGACTTTCGTTTGTCATTTTGATATGGCTCAACTTCTCCCGGATTTATTACTCGTTCGAAAAAGTGATATGAAGAAACTTTATCAAGTTAGAAGAATACTTGAAGTCGGTATTGCTGAAATGGCCGCGATCAATGCGACGGAAAAGCAACTTCAATTAATGAAGGAGAAATTAGACGAGTTATCTAGCGCAAAAACTTTAAAAGGTTGGGAAGCGGATTATCGTTTTCATCAAGCCATTGCGGAGGCAAGTGGGAATGAGATTTTAGTAGACGTTATGGAAACCGTTTCAACAACAACAAAAAAAGGGATTATAGCCTCTCATCGGATTATTTTATCAGATGAGAAACTTTCGTCTGATATTGCGGAACAGCATATTGCGATCTATGACGCAATAAAAGCAAGAGATCCTGTCAAAGCTCGCGAAACAATGTTTAGCCACCTTACTTATGTTGAAAAACTATTAAATAATCATTTAAATGAAGTAGAAAACTAGCAATGATTAGGGGGTAAGGCAACATGATTTCCTCAAATTTAGAAGAAATATTGCCAAAGGAACAAATTAAAAACAATAACGAACAAGAGCATCCTTTAGGTAATGGCGGGATTCAACTGATTGAAGTCCTTTCTGAAGAGGATATTTCCAAAGTACTGACTTATGCTCATAAACATGACAAGACAGTTAATGTGATAGCTGGTGGGACAAAACGGGGTTACGGCGGCTCTGCTGAGCAAGCGGATATTCTATTATCACTTGCTAACTACAAAGGAATTGTAGAACATTCTGTAGGCGATTTAACGTTAACTGTTAAACCTGGTACAACATTAAAAGAAATTTCTGATGAATTAGAAAAACACGGACAGCGGGTTGCGCTTGATACCCCTTGGCCAGAACTTACAACGATAGGCGGAATCATTGCGGCGAATGACAGTGGATCGAAAAGACTTCTCTATGGATCGGCAAGGGATTTGGTTATCGGAACGAGAATTGTATACGCCGATGGTAGAGTCATTCGTACAGGTGGAAAAGTTGTGAAAAACGTTGCGGGTTACGATATGAATAAGCTTTTCATCGGTTCGATGGGAACGCTTGGTGTCATTAGTGAAATTACAGTCAAGCTTCGCCCTTTACCAAAATATGAAGGATTATCTCTCCTTCATTTTCCTGAAGGGACAGAGCAGCAAATTTGCAATTTTGCAGTTCATATCCTTGATTCAATGATGGAACCTGTTTCTCTCGAACTTTTGACGCCTTCACTTGCTGAACATGTAACAGGCAAAAAACAATTTACGCTTGCGATTGCATTTGAAGATCGAGAAAAGGCGGTCTTGAAACAAGAAAATTGGATCAAACAAAATCTACCTTCTCGTGTTGAACATACGATATTAAATGAAGAAAAAGCAAGAAAATGGTGGCGAGATTTCTGCCATATCGGGCCAAATGGACATAACGATGAAGAGAATGAAGCCAATACACAGGCTGCATTAAAGGTCGGAAGTAATAATCTAGACGTCGTGAATATTCTTAAATTAGCTGAAAAGCTAGCTGATGAATGTAGGGTTAGTGTAGAAGCTCACGGTGGCGTTGGACACGGAATTTCAAAAGTATATCTTAAAGGTTTTCCAGAAGGTATTGTTTCATATACGAGAACATTGCGGGCAAAAGTTGAAGAAAATCGTGGTTACGTTGTAGGTACACACTTGCCGTTTGCGATGAGAGAAACGATTGACGCATGGGGGGAAAGACCGGGTTACTTCGTTTTATTAGAAGGAATAAAATTGGCGAACGATCCTAAGAGAATCCTGAACCGCCAACGTTTTGTAGGGGGTATATAAAATGAGTGTTGACGAGAAAAAACAATCCATTCCATTGAAGCAAGATATTGCTTGCAATACGACAAGTCTAGGAAACTATTTCTGGGAAGATCCACCCGATGAAAATAAATGGGCGGATTGCGTTCACTGCGGCTTATGTTTAGAAGCGTGTCCAACCTATCAAGAAACAGGGGAAGAGCAGCAATCACCAAGAGGCCGTGTTTATTTAATAAAAGCGGTGGCGGATGGAAAGATCGATGTCAACGAAGCCTTCGCTGACCCTGTCTTTACTTGTCTTGATTGTCGTGCTTGTGAAACAGCATGCCCAGCAAGTGTCCAAGTTGGCGGTTTAATTGAGGAAGTACGCGGACAAATTCGTCAAGCGATGCCATTAACTGGGATTTCCGGAGCATTTAGCAAAAGTATTTTGAAAGGCTTTTTCCCACATCCGAATCGAATGAGCAAACTTGGTGGCTTAATGAGAATTTATCAAAAGAGCGGCATCCAAAGCGTCGCTAGAAAAGCAGGATTATTCAATATTTTGCCAAGTCATCTGAAAGATATGGAATCCATTCTTCCAAAGGTCGGAAAACCAGTTCTGGGCAGATACCCTGAAATTGTTCCTGCTGAAGGTAAAGCGAAAGGCCGTATCGCTATGCTTACAGGCTGTGTGATGGACGTCATGTTCAGTGATATTAACGAAGCGACAATCCGGGTACTTACTCACAACGGATTTGATGTTGCCCTTCCAAAACAACAAACTTGCTGTGGTGCCCTTCATGTTCATGCAGGCGATCGAGAAACAGGAAAATCACTTGCAAAACAAAATATTGAAGCTTTCAAAGATTATGATAAAGTGCTCGTAAATGCTGCAGGCTGTGGATGTGCGCTTGCAGAGTATCATGAGCTATTTCGCAACGATCCGGAGATGCTGCCTTTAGCGGAAGAATTTTCAGCGAAGATTGAAGACGTATCGAAGTTCTTATATGACAATGATTTTAAACGACCACAAACAGAAGTGAAAACAAGAATTACGTATCACGACGCATGCCACTTAGCTCACGGGCAAGGCGTTCGCTTTGAACCGCGTCAACTATTGAAAGAAATTCCTGGCGTAGAAATGGTTGAGTTGCCGGATGCAGACAGATGCTGCGGGAGTGCGGGAATTTATAACCTTACACACCCTGAGATGGCAGGAACGCTTCTTGATCGAAAAATTGACGATATTCCTGATAACGTGGAAATGATTTCAATGGGGAACCCCGGCTGTATGCTTCAAATCGCAATGGGCGTTCAAAAACACGGCAGAAGTGAAAAAGTCGTACACACGATTCAACTGCTTGATTGGGCATATGAAAAAGAGAAAAAAGAAGCAAACAATCTAGTGGAGTCGTAAGGGAGGTGCAATGATTGTTTAGTAAAAAACATAGAAAACAAAAACCCGATCGCATTGTACGTCAATTGATGGAAATTGTTGGAGAAAAAGAAGTTCTTTATTTAAGTGAAGATTTAATCGCTTATGAGTGTGACGGGTATACGATGACGAAAGGGACACCAAAAGCTGTCGTTTTCGTAAATGATGCAGAACAAGTATCCCAAATCGTTAAATACTTAAACAAAGAACAGATTCCTTACATTGCACGCGGAGCAGGAACTGGATTGAGCGGTGGTGCGACACCGCTTGGTGGCGAAGTCATTATTAGCCTCGTTCGAATGAAAAAATTGCTTCATCTTGACTTGGAAAATCGAAAAGCAGTCGTAGAACCTGGTTATGTGAATTTAAAATTAACACAATCCATTTCAGATAAAGGCTATTATTATGCCCCTGATCCATCGAGTCAATATGCGTGCACAATTGGTGGAAATGTTGCTGAGAATGCGGGTGGCGCACATTGCCTAAAATATGGCGTGACAACAAATCATATTTTAGGACTTGAAGTCGTTCTTCCAAATGGTGAAATTATTCAATTGGGTGAAGAAGGAATTCCTGACAGACCTGGTTATGATTTGCTCGGCCTTTTGACTGGATCTGAAGGAACGCTTGGCATTGTAACAAAAATTACTGTCAAAGTATTAAAAAATCCTGAGGGTAAGAAAACTGTACTCGCTTATTATAATGCCATCAATGACGCGAGTCAGGCAGTTTCTGAAATTATTTCTGCTGGCATCATTCCTGCTGCGCTTGAAATGATGGATTCCACTGCAATTGAAGGGGTTGAATGCGCTGCATTTCCAGTCGGTCATCCACGAGATATTGCCGCTTTCCTACTTATTGAAGTCGATGGAATCGCTGCGGGAATTGATGATCAAATCGAAGAAATCCTTACCGTTTGCAAAAATAATAATGTCCGTGAAGTGAAAGTTGCGAAGGATGAAGCGGAACGTGGGCTGTGGTGGGCAAACCGAAAAACTGGTTTCGGTGCAATGGGCGCCATTTCTCCTGATTATCTCGTTCAAGATGGGGTGATTCCTCGCTCCCGATTACCGGAAGTTCTTGCGAAAATCAGTGAAGTAAGCAAAAAATACGGGCTTCGCATCGCTAATATTTTTCATGCAGGTGATGGAAATCTTCATCCACTTGTATTGTATGATGCAAGAGTTCCTGGGGAGAGTGAACGTGCGTCACAAGCGGGTTCCGAATGCTTAAAAGTTTGTGCAGATGCTGGAGGTTCCATTACAGGTGAACATGGGGTTGGAATCGAAAAGTCAGCCGAAATGCGTTTTATCTTTACAGATGAAGAAATTGAATCACAAACAAATCTTCGTGCGGTATTCAATCCAGAAGATTTATTGAATCCTGGAAAATTATTCCCTCAACCAGGTCGTTGTGCTGAGATTAAGCAAGAGTTGAAAAAAGCAGAAGCACAATAATATGGGGATGGATCATCCTTTGGTTCTCCCTTAATTTAAGGCTTTGTTAATGAACAATGTTGATTACTGGATGCTAGCGGGTCGATTTTGCCTGGAGAGAACCTTTTTTGCGTATGCAAGGCTACTACTTGATTCTGCCTCTTCGCCGCCTTGCACCGAGGAAGCCTTCTCCAGAGCATAAGCTAGTAAGACGCAGGTGCAAAATTTATGACACCCGCTTCTCGGAAGGTAAATCGTACCCGCAGGAATATCAACAATATTGTTTAACAGAGCCTATTTTTTAAAGGTAGAAAAATAATCAAGTTTTGCAAAAAAATGTTTTTTTCTTCCCTTTTTCTTTAAGTAATATGTTAATAACAATATTAAAATTATGACCTTGTTTCTTAACAGACAAGGGTAAAATATTGTTATTTAATATAATAAAATAATTATTTTTAAAAGGGGGATTTTACATGGGTACTGGTACATTAGCAATTCTGGCTTTTCTTCCGATTATTGTTGTTGGTATCTTCTTAGTCGGATTGAAATGGCCGGCAAGTAAAGCGATGCCACTGTCTTACATTGTTGCCGTTGTAATAGCACTGTTTGTCTGGAAGGTTTCGTTTGCGCAAGTAGCTGCTGCATCTGTTCATGGGCTTATTACTGCAATAACACTTTTATTTATTATTTTGGGTTCAATCTTACTTTTGAACACGCTTCAAGAGAGCGGGGGACTTCACACAATTCGTCGAGGGTTTACAGATATTACACCTGACCGACGTATTCAAGCAATTATTATTGCATGGCTTTTTGGCTCATTTATTGAAGGGGCCTCTGGATTTGGTACACCTGCAGCTGTTGCCGTTCCACTCTTAGTTGGACTTGGTTTTCCAGCAATGGCAGCTGTTATTTGCGGAATGGTTATCCAAAGTACACCAGTAACATTCGGGGCTGTAGGAACTCCTGTCGTCACTGGAGTTGGCAGTGGTATTGAATCACATCCTGCGATTTCTGATGTGGGAGCATTCCTTTTTGATGTTACTGGGAAAGCAGCACTTCTCCATATGATTGGTGGACTCTTAATTCCCTTATTTATGGTAGCATTGTTAACTCGTTTTTTTGGAAAAAACAAATCATTTAGCGAAGGTTTAAAAGTCTGGAAATTTGCATTATTTGCTTCTCTTGCAATGACAATTCCATATATCATTGTTGCAAATACACTTGGACCAGAATTTCCATCATTGGTAGGTGCGCTTATTGGATTAGCGATTGTTATTCCGGCTGCTAGAAAAGGCTTTCTTATGCCGAAAGAGGATGAAATTTGGGACTTTGAACCAAAAGATCGCTGGGATCCGACATGGACAGGCCGTGTTGAAATTAAAAATAACGATCTTTACGCAGGGAAAATTAGCATGATGCGTGCATGGGCACCTTATGTTTTAATCGCATTGCTTTTACTTCTTACAAGACTTACAGTTGTTGGAGATTGGCTAAAAGCAGCTAAAATTTCGATTCCAAATATTTTTGGCACTGAAATCACATCAAACTGGGAAATACTTTTCTCGCCTGGGTTTATCTTTATCGTCGTTTCTGTTATTACGTATTTCATGCATGGAATGAAAGGATCAGACTATGCTCGGGCATGGAAAGATTCTGGAAAAACAATGATTGCTGCTTCAACAGCATTAGTTTTTACTGTACCAATGGTACAAGTATTCATCAATTCTGGCGGTGGCACAGCAGGTTATGAACAAATGCCGATTGCACTTGCTGATGGTGTTGCAGCTCTAGCTGGTTCAGTTTACCCGATTTTTGCTCCATTCATTGGTGGGCTAGGTGCTTTCGTTGCAGGTAGTAACACAGTAAGTAATATGATGTTCTCCTATTTCCAATATGGAGTGGGTGAACGAATCGGCGCCGATCCGAGTTGGATGGTTGCGATTCAAGCAGTCGGCGGGGCTGCCGGTAACATGATCTGTGTGCATAATGTTGTCGCTGCATCCGCTGTCGTTGGTCTTATGGGGAAAGAAGGACATGTAATCCGTAAAACACTTCTCCCGTTCGTTTATTACTCGCTATTGCTAGGTTCTGTTGGTTATTCAATCATTTGGACAGCTGACAAAGGAATTTTCAATATCGGTTCAATTATCGCAGTGGTCATTTGGGCAATTGCTATTTACCTCATTGCAACGAATAATAAGCGTTATAATGCAATTAATCGTGGAATTGCTTCTTGATTTTACTAAGATTTACGAAACATATGGAACTCCCTTAAAAATTAAGGGAGTTCCATATGTTTATATGAATATTTGCTGTGGTATATACAGAAAATAAGATGGAATAATTATATCTAAAAAAGAAGTGCAGAAAAATTATGAAAAAGAGAAGTATGTTAATGTCAACGGCATTGGCTCTATAAGTTATCTTAGTAGGGTGTGGAAATGGGAATAATGGCAATAATGATAATCAAGACTGTTGAAGCTGAAACAAAATAATATTGAATACTGATGTTAAATTTGATTCATATGAAGATTACTATCTTTATCGTGTAAGTAAGACTAATTCTACAAAACAATATCGTTTCCCATTTAAATCGCATATTTCAATGATTATGAATTTTGACATCCATAATGAATATCCTAATGGTCAGATATGTAAGCATCCGCTGTTTGAAGATTCTAAACAACCTGCCTTATATGAAAACTTCATAAAGTAATAGATGTTTATCAATCCTTGGTTAATAGGAATGAAACAAATGAGAAGACTTGCCAAGATGAAATAAGAGAAGCAGAACATTTCTTTACAAAAATGCAGGAATTAGAGATATTCGATATTTCTTCCATAGGAGAAATGCATGTTATTTCATATTTTATGAATGAAAACAAAGAAATTATAAGAGGATATAGCTGCCGTTGGAGATTGAAAAGAGTTTTGGAAACTGTGGCACCTGAAATTACTGAATGTAATCGCATTGCATTTCTTCTTCCGGCATTAAAGAAACATAGAAAAAATATTCAATATTTCTTGGAACTCCACTTGACATGTTAGAATCTACTTCTCCTTCTTGGAGATCCACACTTATTGAAAATCGAATCAACATCTTTGAAATCCACTCGACATGTTAAAAATCAATTCAGAATCCTTTCTAATCAACTTTCCTTCTGTCAAACCCAGTATTATATTATTTCTCTTTCGTAGCTTGTGACATTTGATACCAAATAGAGCCTTCCGCTTCTTTTCCTTGTTCAATCCGAGCTAAAGCCATTTTCGCCTGCATACGCACTTCAAATTCCGGGTCTTCTAACGCCGCTTGAAGTGCGGGAATCGCTGTTTCATCACCAACTTCATATAAAAACATAGCAGCTCGCCAGCGAACGATGCGACTTTTATCTGATAAAGAGTTAATCATTTCAGGAATTGCCTCTTTAAATCCTAAATCTGATAAGCAATCCCCTGCTGTCCGTCGTACGTTCACTGATTTATCTTTTAATGCCTTGTATAAGTAAGGTAGTGTTTCAGGTTCTTCTATCATTCCTAAATAAGCAGTAGCTAGCCTGCGTACAGAGGAATGTTCATCATCCAGCGCTTTATTTAATACCGGAAAATCTGCTTCGGTTGGGTCCATTCTGTCCAACGCAGCATAACGCTCTCTCCAGTTAGGCTGATCTAACATGTCGAGCGTAACGTTCTGTGTTGTATGTTCTTCAACCGGTGATTCATTTTTTAAAGCAGCAGCCAATAACTGATTTAGTCGCTCGGAATCATACGTTGCAGATAATTCTTCAACGACATTACTACCAATTTCCTCTATATTTCCATATCTGGCACTTTGTTCGACCCATTTTCGTTCCATTAAATAATTATTAGAAGCAGTCGCCGCTTCCATTGCTACGTTCATGAAGCGCTCAGGTAGGGCGAAGCGTTGTTCATTCTCCCCTTCTTGCAATTTTACCTGTGTTGGGAGATTACGAAACATTTGAATAAATACTTTTACTTCTCCAAAAGCATCCTCTTTGTCGGAATTACCTACAGCTTTTGAAAATAAATCTGTCGTTTCTTCTTCTGCCCCTAGCACTTTTCTTACTTCGGGTAAAATCTCTTCCCACGATACTCGAGGATTTCGTTCCAAAGCAATGAAGTCGATCACGCGATACAACCCTTTTACCCCATTAATAGCGAATAATTTTTTTATATAATCAGGTGCATTTTCTAGATCTGTACTTTTGTAATTTTCAGTCTGACCATCAGGAAGTGTTTTATTTACATTAATTTTCATTGAATATGGACTCGGTGTTGGTTCCATCGATACAATTTTCAATTTCACAACTCTCCTTTAAAAAAGATGTACAAAGATATTCGCTTTTCCTACTTTATCCTTTAAAAAAATCTCATTATTCTTCTACCCAAGTTTCTGACCATTTTTCTATTTCTTTCATAAGTGATTGTAGGGATAAGCCTTTTTCTGTCAATGAGTATTCAATTCGAACAGGAGTTTCTGGATATACTTCACGTTTTACTATTCCCTCTTGCTCCAAATCCTTTAATCTTTCTGAAAGGACTCTTCCACTTACCCCTACTGTAGTTTCAATATGACAAAAACGCTGTGGGCCTTTTAACAGCTGATAAATAATCATCCCAGTCCATCTTTGCCCCAATAAACTCATCGCTTTTTCAAATTTCGGACAAATCGTTTTATCCAATTCTATCAGCTCCTTATTACTATTATATACATATTTTTTCATGATTTCATTATATTTTACACTTAATTTACTTGACTAAACTAAATTATAGTTATACACTTGCTTACATAAAGTAACTAACTAATTAATTATTTAGTATGGATGAATAAACTATTTATGAATGTATTTTCTTCCACAAGAAATTACATACAGTTTTAATCATAAACTGAAAATTTTAATTTACACAAGGGGGAAGTTAATGAATTTTCATCGTAAGCCAATTACATTCGTTGATCATGTAAATATTAAGGTACAAAATTTAGAACGTTCATTAATGTTTTATCAAAACGTAATTGGCTTTAAAATCTTCGATCAAACGGAAAATCAAGCAAATTTAACTACGGATGGAAAGACAGTATTACTAACGATTCAGCAACCTAAAGATGTAATTCCAAAAAAGCAAAGAACAACTGGATTATATCATTTTGCACTTCTTCTACCTCAACGAGTTGATCTAGCAAACATCGTACGTCATTTTGCAAAAATTGGAGTACAATTTGGTTCTTCCGATCATCTAGTAAGTGAAGCTCTTTATTTAGCTGACCCGGATGGAAATGAAATCGAAATTTATATTGATCGTGATCCATCCGAATGGAATTGGAAAAATGGTGAAGTAGCAATGACGGTTGATCCAATCAACTTTGAAGAACTTCTATCTGTTGGAAATCAAGAAGGCTGGAATGGCTTACCAAAGGATACGTTTATGGGACATATTCATTTACATGTATCCGAACTAAAAAAGACAGAAGAATTTTATACTGAGGGACTTGAATTAGAGGTAGTAAATCGATTTGGATCACAAGCACTTTTCATTTCCGATGGTAAATACCATCATCATATCGGTTTTAATACATGGAATGGTGTAGGTGCACCTGCCCCTTCTTCTAATAGTGTTGGTTTGAGCTCATTTACACTTAAACTTTCTAATGAGGAAAAGAGAAATAAAATTATTGCTCAATTAAATAATATTGGAGCATTTGTTCACGAAGAAAACGGTTCTTACATGACTCTAGATCCGTCTGGGAACCGCATTATTTTGAAAGTATAAGTATTTATTTTATTTAGAACAAGTGAAATTTCGATGAGTTTTTTAAACACAATATTCAAGAGTTAAATCAAGGAGGAAATAATCATGGCAGAAAAAATAAACATAGGTATCATTTTAGGAAGTACTCGAGAAGGACGCGTTAGTCCACAAGTTGGAGAATGGATAAAAGAAATTGCTGATAAACGCAACGATGCAAACTATGAAATTGTAGATATTTCCGATTATAATTTACCATTTTTGGGAACGACAGATGGTACAGAACCAGGGATTGCTACATGGAATGAAAAACTTGCAAGCCTTGATGGATTTGTATTTATCGTTCAAGAATATAACCATAGTATTTCAGGGGCATTAAAAAATGCTATCGACTTCGCACGCGAAGCTTGGTTTGATAAAGCAGCCGGAATTGTAAGCTATGGTTCAACTGGTGGTGCCCGGGCTGCGGAACATTTACGAGGAATAATAGGAGAATTAAAAGTAGCTGATGTTCGCACACATCCAACATTATCTTTATTTGTTGATTTTGAAAACTTCACTAAATTTAAACCACAAGAATTACATCTAGAAAATGTAAACACAATGCTCGATGAGGTTCTTGAGTGGAGTGGTGCTTTAAAAACAGTTAGACTAAAAAAAGAAGTTACTGCTTAAATAAATTTATGACTATTTAGAAAAGCACTCGTTTATTGATGTGCACCCTCAAAGTTAGACCAAAAGTATAACCTTGGGGGTGTTTTTATTTTTCTAATTGTTTTTTCTTGGATTAAGTATAAAAGTTATCTTTAATTTTGCTTTCATCATAAGATTTCAACTTTAAATCAATTTTATCATTTTAGTATTTTTCCTACTCATTCAGTTGCTTGTCCAATTTGATTAGCTTTAGGAACAGCGATTAAATGACCTGATTTTACATCGTAAATATAGCCATGGATTGGTATACTTTTAGGAACTAAAGGATGGTTACGAATCCGTTCAACATCATCAACAACACTTTGCTCCAGATCGTTAATCGTCAAAAACTCCACGAATTCTCCCGCTCTTGAGCCCGGCCCTTTTCCTACGTCTTTCCATTGACCATCTACCAATTCCGCTGTTTCCAAACTATTTGTCAATAAATCACGAATTACTTCATTAGAAAATGTCTCCATACCACAATTAGTATGATGAATTACAAACCATTCTTTTGTTCCCAACAACTTATATGAAATAATGAGTGAACGAATAGCGTCATCACTTGCTCGACCTCCTGCATTCCGAATCACGTGTGCATCACCTTCTGTAAGTCCAGAGAATTTTGCAGGATCAAGACGTGCATCCATACATGTTAATATCGAAAAACGACGCTTTGGAGGCATCGCCAAATTCTCTTTATCTCCAAAGTTTTTAACGTATTCTTCATTCGCTTCTAATACTTCGTTTAAAATTTTGCTCAAGTTTCAACACTCCCTTAATTAATTTAACTAAAACCTATATAATTACTTGGATTTTATCATGAGATTAATATACTGTCAATTCGATTTTAAACAGTTAAGTAGGTTTTAGTGTGAAAACAAAATCAGTGAAACACTTCTATGTACAATATTTCTAAGGGCACACCAAATAAGCCACAAAAAATGCACTTTTTTTTGGTGGTTATCTGATGATTGTAATCA
>NZ_JAXHDD010000047.1:0-29244 GCF_037072025.1 Pseudogracilibacillus sp. SO30301A
CTCCGTTCGTTTTATATGTTAATGTGTCTTGCGTCTTTCTAAAGCGTGCACACATATAAATAATATTTTGCAGCTAGTGCATGGTATGATACAGTTCATTTCTACAGGCTTATGCTATAGTAGAGGTAGTTATAAAATAGAGAGGATTTTAAAAAATTGAGTAAATCACTTGTTTTAGCAGAAAAGCCATCCGTTGCACGTGATATCGCGAGGGTGCTTGGCTGTAATAAAAATGGCAGCGGCTATTTAGAAGGATCGAAATATATTGTCACATGGGCGCTTGGGCATTTGGTGACGCTCGCGACCCCAGATATGTATGATAAAAAGTATAAAACATGGCGTATGGAAGATTTGCCGATGGTGCCAAAACATTTAAAAACAATTGTCATTCAAAAAACGGGGAAACAATTTAATACGGTAAAACATCTGCTGAACCGAAATGATGTAAAAGATATTATCATCGCAACAGACGCAGGGAGGGAAGGGGAACTCGTTGCCCGCTGGATTATCGAAAAAGCTCGTGTGAAGAAACCAGTAAAACGTCTTTGGATTTCTTCTGTCACGGATAAAGCGATTCGGGATGGATTTAAAAGCTTACAACCTGGAAAACAGTACGAAAATTTATATGCCTCCGCAGTTGCACGTGCGGAAGCGGATTGGTATGTTGGCTTAAATGCAACACGGGCACTAACCACAAAATATAATGCGCAGCTCTCAAGTGGGCGTGTACAAACGCCGACACTCGGGATTATTGCAACACGTGAGAAAGAAATCCGCGAGTTCCGTCCGCAAACCTTTTATGGACTGGAACTAAAAAACCAAACAGGAACAACGTTTACATGGCAAGATAAGCAAAACAATACGCGCATTTTTGATAAAGAAAAAGCAGAAAAACTTCGCACGCAACTAAATAACAAACGAGCGACGATTATTTCTGTAGAAAAAAATCATAAAAAACAATTCGCACCGCAATTGTACGACTTAACCGAACTCCAGCGAGATGCGAACCGGATCTTCAATTTTTCTGGAAAACAGACACTGAATGCGATGCAAAACTTATATGAAAGACATAAAGTACTCACCTATCCGCGGACAGACTCGCGTGTGATCACAACAGATATTGTCCCGACATTAAAAGATCGGCTTGAGGCATGCGGGGTGGATGAATACGCTAGTGTGGCACGGAAGCTTGCTCAGAAAAAATATAAACTCGCAAAATCGGTCGTCAATAATGCGCAAGTATCTGACCATCATGCGATTATCCCTACCGAGGAGCCGGTTGATTTAGAAGTACTCGGCAGCAATGAACGAAAAATTTATGACCTTGTTGTAAAGCGATTTTTAGCTGTTTTATCCGATCCACATGAGTATGAGGAAGTTCGTGTCCATGCAGAAGTAGAAGGGGAACGATTCATTGCTCGTGGGAACACGGTCGTAAAACTTGGCTGGAAAGAAGTGTATGAACGTGGCATGAGCGCAAGTCACGAGGATCGTCTCCATCCGTACAAGGAAGGAGCAGAAATTGCAGATGTTTCCGTTCGGATCACAGAAGGAGAGACAAAACCACCGGAACGTTTCACCGAAGGAGCGCTTTTAAAAGCAATGGAAAACCCGGCACACTATATGGCCTCGAATGAAAAACATTTGGCAAAAACACTCCATCAGGCGGGTGGAATTGGGACGGTGGCAACGCGCGCGGACATTATTGATAAGCTGATCGACGGACAGTATATGGAGCTGCGCGGAAAATATTTATATTTGACACAAACGGGGAAACAGTTGCTGGAGCTTGCGCCAGAAGATTTGCGTTCACCGGCATTAACGGCTGAGTGGGAACAGAAACTGACCCAAATTGAAAAAGGAAAATTAAATAGGCAGCAATTTATCGAGGAGATTAAGCAGTATACGGAAAAAATTGTTCGGGAGATAAAACAGGCGGATGCGACGTTCAAACACGATAATCTTACGGGAACAAAATGCCCGCGCTGCGATGGTTTAATGCTTGAAATTGAAAATCGTCACGGTAAAATGTTGCGCTGTAAGGATCGTTCGTGTAATTATAAGAAAAATATCTACAAAAATTCGAACGCCAGATGTTCGAATTGTAAGAAGCGGATGAAGTTGTATGGGGAAGGCGAAGGACAGACATTTACTTGTGTGTGCGGTCACCGTGAAAAACTGGCGACTTTTCAGGAACGCCGGAAGAAGGAACAAGATAAACGTGTCTCGAAAAAAGATATTAATAAGTATATGAAGAAGCAGGATGATTTTAAAAATAATGCACTCGCTGACGCTTTAGCGAAGTTGAAGAAATAAGTGGGAAGGGCTATCTGCTCTTCCTATTTTAATGATATAATAAATTTAGGAGGTGGATTAAAATTGAAATGGGAAGAGGTACGGCAAGCATTTCCAAAAAAATGGATTTTACTTGAAGCTGTCCAAGCATATACAAATGAGAAAAGCGAACGGGTTTTGGAAGAAATAACCCCTTTAAAAAAATTCTCTAATTCACCAGATGCAATGAAAGAGTACCAAAAGCTTCATCGAGAAGACCCTACTCGAGAATTGTATGTACTTCATACTAGTCGAAAAAAACCGGATATTATTGAGAAAAAGTGGGTAGGTGTGAGGAGATAATGAAAAGGTTAACAATTGATAGTGGTTTATTACTTACAGATATTGAATTAACGTACAGAGGGAATAGTTTAGTATTACATCGTGTATTAGTTGATACAGGTTCTGGGAGTACAATTATTTCTTCAGAATTAGCCGAAACAATAGGAATTATTGCGGAGGAAAATGATATGATATTTCGGATTACTGGTGTTGGAGGATCTGAATTTGTATTTTCAAAAACGATAGATAATATTAAAGTTGGAAAGACGGAAGTCAATGACTTTGTATTAGAAGTTGGTGCCATGAATTATGGTTTTAAATTAGATGGCATTATAGGACTAGACTTATTGCAGGAAATTAAAGCTATAATTAATATAGACAAGCTAACTTTAGAGTGTGATTGAAAAGCAAGTAGAGTTACCAGACTTTTACTCGCTTTTCAATGAATTAGCAGGGTGATATTATTCCTCTCCAAATCCACTCGTATCATTATACTCCAACCATTTAGCAACTCTTTCATTCGTTTCCTTTATCCATTTTTCTTGTTCAGCTGTTGGTGACTTGATTGCTTTTAAAGCTGTTTTTCGAATTTCGTTTACACCTTTTCCTGCTGTATAAAGAGATCTCCCTGTGGCAAACGTTATTTTTTTCGTATTTTCAAAATGCTCTTGTAGTGCATCCATTTTTGCACTTATTTCTTCTATACCTTCTGCTCCACCTTCTGTAAAAGTAGCGATTGAACGAATTTCCTGATTCACTTCATCAATATGTTCCATAATGTGATCAATGGCTTTCGTGGCTACGTTTGTTTTTTCTACATGTTCACTTAAATTTTCAGAAAAGTTTTCAATCGAGGAACTTACGTTAGTTGATTCTTGTTGAATTTCAATCATTTCTTTTGTAATGTTTTCAACGGAACTCTTCGTTTGCTCCGCAAGTTTTCGCACTTCATCCGCAACAACAGCAAATCCAAGACCATTTTCACCAGCACGCGCAGCTTCTATGGATGCGTTCAACCAGTAAATTTGTTTCATCGGCAATGCTCTTATTGAAATCGATCACTTCAGAAATGGAATTCACTTTATCTGTTAATGCTTGGAAATTGTCTTTTGAATTTTGGAATTCATCAATCATTGATAAAAATCCAGTGAGTGACGATTCCACAATGTCTTTGCTTTCGATTGCTTGTTCGACCATTTCTTTTGTTTAAGAAGATGCTTGTTTTGCGGTAACGGCAACTTGTTCTACCGCCATATTTATTTGTTTAGTCGATTCATTTACTTCATTCGCTTCTGTGTTTATATGGTTTACGACAGATAATAAGCTGCCGATTTCATCGATTTTAATAACCTCATCCATTGCATCACTAACACTATCAATTAATTTATTTTTTATAATCATTTGCATCTTCATATGCTGTTAACACAAGAATCGTGTCAAACGCAATGATACGATTTAAAGCAACCAAAACCCCTGCAAGCTGCTTCGTTTTGGACGCAAAACGGTTAGTAATATAAGGTACTAAATATTCATACACTCGCATATACGATCCGAAGTACCATTCTTCGGTTAATTGGATACGGCTATGAATGGTACCGATTTTTTTTCGGTAATCAACGTAGGCTTGATCCAGTTTCGGCTTTGTCAATTGCTTATAATAATTCATAATTGCCGGCACGTATCGGTCATATGTAGTAAATTCTTCAAAAATTCCTTTAATCTCAGGGATATCCATCACCATTTCATAATGCCGCTCGGCAATAGATTAAGCGTGTTTTTCCATCATGTCGTCAATGAGGGACAAATATTCAATATCTTGTTTCGTTAGTTGAACGAGTTTCATAATGTCATGAACTTCTTTAGGCATGTCGTCTAATGGTAGATCTGTTGTTGAAAATGATGGAATGTCAACTCTGTTTTTTCGTTTCATTGTAAACATGACTGTTACCTCCGTAGTCTATTCGTCTAGTTTTAGAATATCATAAATGAGGAAAATAAGTTCATTTTGAGTCTTAAGTAATGGTTATAAATATCTAATGAAAGGAGAGGTAGTGTTCAAGCTAATTCAGAACTATATGATAAAAGTTATTTCAATACGGAATTAGTCACTTCATGAATAACACAAATGGACAGAAATATCGAAAAACTTTAAACTAGTTATAGAGGTGATTCGATTGGAAAAAATCATAGAAATGAAAAACGTCTCTTGGAAAAGACAAGGAAAAGAAATTTTGCGCGACATCAATTGGGAAGTGAAAACTTTAGAACATTGGGCGGTACTCGGCTTAAACGGCGCTGGGAAAACAACGCTCTTAAATATGGTAAACAGCTACATCTGGCCATCAACCGGCGAGGTGTCAGTGCTTGGGCATCCATTTGGAAAAACAGATATTACAAAACTACGCCATTCGATCGGCTGGGTCAGCTCATCCCTTGGTGCCAGGCTGAACGAGCGTCATAATACAGAAGAACTCGTTGTCAGCGGAAAATTCGCAGCAGTTGGCCTTACTTTTGTGGATCCAACTGAAGAGGATTTTGAGCAGGCGAGGGCAGTAATGAAGCAGCTCAATATTGAATATACATATGGACAACCTTACGAAAAATGCTCCCACGGTGAGAAACAGAAAGTCCTCATTGCTAGGGGCTTGATCTCTAGGCCGAAGCTTCTCATCTTGGACGAACCGACAAGTGGACTGGATTTTATCTCACGAGAAGAGCTACTAACCACGGTGGAAGAACTTGCTTTGGCAAAAGACGCTCCAACGATTATTTTCGTAACCCACCATATCGAAGAAGTGCTGCCGGTTTTTTCACATACACTATTATTAAAAGATGGCACCGTTTTCGCCAAAGGAACAAGAGAGGAAGTGTTAACAGGTGAAAACATGTCGGCGCTGTACGGAAGAAATATCGAAGTTGACTGGCGTAGGGAGCGTGCTTGGTTGACGTTGGTGTAAGAAGCCCGATGCTATACCGCGTGCCTGGTCTCGATGGATCCGTTCGGTGGACGCTCCTCGTCCGTTTTTACAGCAAAACCCCGTTTGGATCCGTCCGATGCCTCCGTACCGAATCTAAAAAAGTAACGGAAGTAGTATATAGTAATAGTAGAGGTAAATGGACAATGTGCAAATAACAATCTACGTTTTAGAGGCTGTTCAAAAAGTCCGGTAAAAATGACACTGCGAATTTCGCACGAATGCCGCTGCTCGAAACTGCGCCGCCTCGAACTTCTTGCTCCTTTTTATCCTCCTTTTTGAACACGTACTTTTACGTAAAAAGTATGGTAAAATATAACTGAATATATTATGCTTAGAAAGGGATTGATGTGTTGCTGTCATCAACTATTGTTTTAGAACGAAAATCAATTTATATTGACCATGACCGTTTATTTAAGGAGTTAATTCAGACATTTTTCCAAGAGTTTATTGAAGCGTTTTTTCCTAAAGTGCATGCCTATATTGATTTTTCTTCCGTAACCTTTTTGGAACAAGAGGTCTTTACCGATATTTTAATAGGGGAAAAAAGAAAAATTGATATTCTTGCCGAGGTACAATTGAATGACGAAGAAAGATTAGTCCTCATCCATGTCGAACCACAGTCATCCTACCAAAAAGAATTTCACGAGCGAATGTTTATTTACTGCAGCCGTCTCTATGAAAAATACCGCAAACCTATTCTACCTATCGCTGTTTTTAGTTATAATAAAGAAAAAGATGTTTCCGATACTTTTATAATTGAATTTCCAACCTTTTCGGTTTTGGAATTTCATTATTTGCAACTTCATTTAATTAAAAAGAATTGGCGAGCTTTTATTCGTAAAGATAATCCTGCTGCAGCCGCACTACTAAGTAAAATGGGTTATACAGAAAAAGAACGTGTACAAGTAAAATTAGAATTTTTACGCATGGTAAGTCGAATGGAACTAGATCCCGCAAGAACAGCATTACTCTACGGTTTTTTCGAAACGTATTTAAAGCTAAACGAAGAGGAGGAAAAACAAATGCGAGAGGAGATTTCAAATCTGCCGGAAGAAGAGGCAACCCGCATCCTTGAATTGCCAAACTCCTATTTTGAAAAGGGTATGGAAAGAGGAATGGAAAGAGGAATGGAACAAGTGGCGGTCAACATGATTAAGAAGGGCTTCTCAAATGAAGAAATAGTGGACATAACTGGTTTAAGTAATGAGAAGGTGAAAGAGATAAGGAAAAAACTAGATGAGTAATAATTTGGAATTTTTAGTGTAATAGGTAAACAACAACCTCAAGCGGTAGTGAAATTTAGTAATAAAATACTCCCTTCTGTAATACATGTATACCACAATTTCTCTAAGTTTTCACTTGAACATTCATGATTTTTCAAACTATATTAACAAAACGATTTTAGACAGAGGACACAGCTAAAAATAGTTGTAGGCTAGACAAAGTTGGGTAGGTAATAACAAAACATGGTTTAAAATAAAAATAACAATTAAGAGAAAGAGAGGGTGGTAATGTGACGAACCTATACCGTAATGATTCTATTTCAGTTGAGGAGTATTTTCGAATACGGGAAACCTCTGATGCATTACTCGAATATATTGATGGATTTGTTTACATGTCGCCATCTCCATCTACAAAACATCAACGTATATCCAGGAATCTGGAGATCAAACTTGATAATTTTCTTGAAGGAAAGCCTTGTGAGTTATTTCATGCGCCATATGACATTGAATTAAAAAGTGATGCAATAAAGGATACTAAAATTGTTATTCCTGATATCAGTATTATTTGTGATAAAAGTGGTTTTACAGATGCTAGATATGTTGGAGTTCCCAACCTAATTGTTGAAATCTTAAGTCCTTCCAACCAGTCGCATGATCTCATTACAGCCAAATTACTTACAATTAATCCGAGGTTATCGGATATGGTATAATCTGGGCAAAAGGTTGTAAGGAGTGATAAAGTGTCTACTAAACTAAAAGAAAGTGCTCAACAATTTCAAAATAAATTATTGGGTTTAGGATATTCAAATCAAGTAGTTGAATTGCCAAGTAGTACAAGGACAGCAAAAGAAGCCGCTGAAGCGATCGGTTGCGATGTTGAACATATCGCGAAATCAATTATTTTTCGTTTGAAAAATACTAATCAAGCTTTACTCGTTGTTGCGAGTGGGAAAAATCGAATTAATGAGCGGCGAATTAGCGGCTATGTAGATGACAAGATTAAAAATGCGGACGCTAATTTTGTCCGTGAAAAGACAGGCTTTGTCATTGGTGGTGTACCACCGCTTGGTCATAAAGAAAAAGTGATTACACTAATTGATGAGGATCTGTTTCAGTATGAAACAATCTGGGCAGCGGCAGGCCATCCGATGGCAGTTTTCCAATTGACACCTGATGAATTAGTGACGATGACAGGAGGACGAGTAGTCTCTGTGAAATAACTTTGATAATTTTTTGACAAAACGGACAGTTTATAGTTAACTCAATTTTTTGATATTCTTTTGACAAAATGAATAATTTAGGTTAACTTAGGTATTAACTGAATAGATGAATCACTAGGGGAGCAAAATCTTGCTGAGAAAGACATGTCTTGACCCTTTGAACCTGATCTAGATTATACTAGCGTAGGGAAGTGGTGGTGGTATTATTCAATATACCTTAGTATTCTACCATTCCCCATGCATATGGAATGGTTTTTTGATTCTTCATTCAGAAAAATACATAAGGGAGAAGAAATACAATGTTATTTAGTGACCGCCTGTTTAAAGCAGTTGAACCAGTCTGGAACAGTTATTTGGAGCATCCGTTTGTGAAAGGGATTGGGGAAGGAACACTCGATAAGGAAAAGTTCATTCATTATATGAAGCAAGATTATGTGTACCTTATTGAATATTCCCGCGTATTTGCGATCGGAAGCACAAAGGCTAATGACCTAAAAACGATGACGATTTTTGCAAACCTCCTCCACGGGACAATGAATTTTGAAATGGATCTACACCGTGAATATGCAGAAAAATTTGGCATTACAAATGAAGAACTTGAAGCGACAGAACCGTCCGCGACGATGACAGCGTACACGAGCTATATGATCAGCCAGGCGCAACTTGGTGGCGTGGAGAATGCAATTGCGGCAGTACTTGCATGTGCATGGAGCTACAACTGGATCGGGAGAAAACTAGCAACATGGCCAGGAGCTCTCACCCACGAATTTTACGGGAACTGGGTTAACATGTACTCCTCCGACGGATTTACAAAAATTGCAAACGACTGTATCAATTTAATCAATACAATCGCAACAGACAAACCAAAGCATGAACTGAAAAAACTAGAAGAAATCTTCGTGAAAACGAGCTATTTTGAATATATGTTCTGGGACATGGCGGAAAATCTCTCCATGTGGCCAGTGAAAGAATTAGCAAAATCATAAGTAGTTGAAAAGACGGGGGAACCCGTCTTTTTTGATTTTAGGCAGACAATAAACATATCGAAATGATTGGCAAGATGTCGAGTCATTCTACAACATTGAACCTCTGACTTCGCTTGATATTTCTATCATATAATTTTCTCTATACAAGCTTACAGATTTGATCGCAGTTCTTCAATAGACTTTTATCCATCCACAATTTACAATAGAATTAAGTCGAATATTGTAGGTGATCACATTTGCAACCTTTTAAAAAAGTAATTGAAGCTTCCTATTTAACTGTAGATAAAGCGTGGAGCTATCGAGCAATATTACGCTATTTTTATATTCAACATGAAAGAATGCGAGAATTTCTTTTTCCTGAAGAAGTATATGAATACTTAATGAGCTTACAAGAATTTGCTGATTATACCGAAGAACAATTGCATCAAGATTTGGATCAACTCGTACGGTGGAATAACTTAATTGCCCGACAAGAAACGGGGAAAGCTCGTACGATAGAAGAATTTAAGAAAAAGAGATTTCGATACCAATGTACACCATATACTGTCGAATTTGAACGCATGCTACAAGAAATGGAAAAGGGTGGAGAAACGTTTGGTGGATCGCTTGAGAAAAAGGAGTTTGAGCGATTATATCAAGCACTCTTTGAGGTGGAAAAACTTGTTAGGAAAAATTCACCCCTTCCAAGTGCTGATGAATGTGCTCAAATTTGGAACGATGTATTTACGTATTTTCGCTCGATTACGAAAAACACTTCCGATTATATTGCTCATATTAATTCAGAAGAAGCGGAAGAGCGGATGCAAACAGAGGCATTTCTCGTATTTAAAGATCAATTCACGACTTATTTGCGAGACTTCATTATTGAATTACAACAAACAGCACTTAAAATTCAGCAACTATTAAGATCCATTGAACTAACAACATTAGAATCACTGATTGAACAAGTGATCATCCACCAACAACGAGTTCCCCGTTTTGAAGATATTCAATTAGATAAAAAAGAACTTATCGAAGCGGAACAAGAGAAATGGCAAAGTCTATCCATTTGGTTTCTAGGAAATGAACGAAGAGAAAGTGAACTCGACATGCTACAAATCCGCACAAATGAACAAATTAGACGGATCACCCGGGTTGTACAACGATTAGGAGAAAGACATAATTACTTCCGGAGCCGAAAAAAAGATTATCTCCACCTAGCGAAATGGTTTGATACTTTACCTGACGTAAAAGACGCCCATGAACTTTCAGCTGTTGTTTTTGGTGTGTTTCATACAAGGCATTTATTTAGCGATCACGTCCCGACAGATGATATTTATACAGATGTGTGGGACGAGCATCCGATGGAACACGAAACAAATCCACGGATCCGAAATTACCGGGAAAAAACACGCCCAGGTGCGATCATTAGCCAACAGAAACAAAAAGAAGAAACAAAACGAGAGCATCTTCGTCACAAACAAATCGAACAACAAACACTTGAAAAATATATGGATGGAAATGAAATTCATCTCGACCAACTACCAGTTATTGAACCTTACGTAAGAAAAATGTTATTAAGTTGGATCGGAAAAGCAATGATGCGAAAAGACCGAACATTGCAAACGGAACATGGGCACATCGTTAAAGTGATCATGTCCAATGAGGAACGAATCATCTTGCAAGCAGAAGATGGCGCTATCGAAATGCCGAAAGTAATTTTTCAGTTCCTAGAAGAGGTGAACGCGTAAATGGAAATAGCAGCATTCGATGAAAAAGCCCAAACAGCATTACGTGTTCTAATGGAAAAGTTTTGGATTTTAAGATTGCAAGATCCTGAAACGTATCAACTAATTCGTGAACGAGAAAAAATGCTCAAACGCTATGTCGATGAAAAATTTGGCTTTGATTTAATCGTTCATCAACATTTTATCAAACTCGAAAAAATTCCTGTCGAAACGAAAAGTTGGATGGGGATTCAGGAGTTTCAAGAACCACGTGATTATGCGATTTTTTGTTGTGCCTTAGCATTTACAGAAAACCGTTCTGTCGATGAACAATTTTTATTATCTGATATTTGTGAAGATATTAAAGATATGTATCCTGGAGAAATGGCGCTCGATTGGACGAATTACAACCACCGCCGGTCTCTCGTTCGAGTTATTAAACAGCTAGAAAAATTAGTGATCCTTACAACAGTGGAAGGGGAAATAGATCAGTTCGCCATGGACGAGGAACAAGAAGTACTCTATGAGACAACCATTTATGCACGTTACTTTATGCGCTCGTATCCGAAAGATTTATTTGAATATGATTCTGTTACAGAAATTTTAGACAGTGAATGGGAACGTCATGAACAAGATGCCAGAAGAAAACGCGTCTATCGAAAATTAATGATTTCTCCCGTCGTCTACCGGGAAGGAGAAGATGATCCTGATTTTGCGTATATACGTCAATATCGTAATCGACTGCGAGACGACTTAGAAGCACACACCCTCTTTCGGTTGGAAGTTTTTAAAAACGCCGCACTGCTTGTCTCAGAGGAACGAAAACAGGACTTAACCCTTTTCCCAGATCAAAAGGCGATGATGGATGTCGCTCTTCATTTTGCAAGTTATATTCGTGAACAGGAAGAAAAATTTCAAACGGACGAATTCGGGAATATTAGAATTACAAAAATTATGTTCGAACAGACAATAAAAGATGTCCACGCTATTTATGGAAAAGGTTGGAGTAAACAATATCGAGAAGGCTCCATCACAGCGACAATGAATGAATTGGTTCATGTTTTACTCGACTGGGAAATGCTTACAATAGAAGAAGCGACAGGTGCGTACAGTCTTCGCCCATTATTAGGAAGGGTATCTGGGAAATATCCGAAAAATTTTCTCATAGAGGAGGGAAACCGACATGAACAAGCACAATAAATGGAAAATAAAACGAGCAGGTTTGTTAAACTTTTGGTATTACGATGATGAAATTTTTGACTTTGCGGACGGAAAGTTATTATTAAGAGGAAGTAATGGATCAGGAAAATCAGTCACGATGCAAAGTATTTTACCGATTTTATTAGACGGGAAAAAATCTCCAGATCGCCTCGACCCATTCGGTTCCCGCGCTCGGAAAATCGAAGACTATTTACTTGGAGAAAAAGAAATTGCAGGTCGTGATGAGCGGACAGGCTATTTATTTTTGGAATATAAACGAGAAAATACGAATCAATATATAACTACTGGAATAGGTCTACAGGCAAGACGCCATAAGACGTTAAATTTTTGGGGATTTGTTATTACCGATAACCGTAGAATTGGAGAAGATTTCTTCCTATATGAATACGAACATCATGCGGGAGAAAAACAACAAATTCCATTATCCAGAATTCAACTGGAAAACCGAATCGGAACAGGTGGGCATGTCGTTCGTACACAAGGCGACTATATGAAGCTTGTCAATAAATATATTTTCGGTTTTGAAACGATCGAAGCGTATGAAGATTTGATTAAACTATTAATCCAACTCAGAAGTCCGAAATTATCTAAAGATTTTCGCCCAACGGTCATTTATGAGATTTTAGAAGCAGCGTTACCACCACTGACAGATGAAGATCTCCGTCACCTGTCTGACACGATTGAACATATGGATCAAACGAAACAACAGATCGAACAATTAGACCGGGAACAAGAAGCGTTAGATAAATTGATCAAACGTTATCATGCCTACAATGAGTATAAACTTGTTGAGGCGGCAAGTCATTATGTGGAAGCGAAAAAAAGGTTTCAAAAAGAAGAAAAATTGATTACCGAAAAAACGCAGGAAAAACATGAACTAGAGTTCGAATTGGAACAACTTACGAAACGAAAACAAGAACTAGAACAGCAGTCAGAACTATTAGAGAAAAAACAAAATCGATTACAGAAACATAAAGTTTGGAGTTTAGAAGAAGAACGAACGACTGAAATAGAACGTTTCACAGAAACGAATCGAGAATATGAGAAAAAGGATAAAGCAGTAACAGAAAAAACAAAACAAGAAGTCAAAACAAAAGAACAGATCGAGCACTTGTCAGGGAAAATTTCTGAAATCGAAAATAAAATGGCAGACCAGCTTATTGACTTAGCAGCGGATGCAGCAGAATCCTCTTTTGAACGTCACGAGCTAAATGTCCAAGATTTTGAACGATCTAAAGATGATAATTTTGATTTTACCGTTTGGAAGCAGGAAGCTGGAAATCATTATGACCAGCTAGGTGCAATTAGTGAACAACTTCGAACGTATGAACAAAAGAAAACAGAAATTGCTGAAACCGAAAAAATAATTGCTAATACACAGCTTGAGATCGACCAAACGAAGCAAGAAGAAAACGACTGGACACAAGTTTTTGAAAAAGATAAACAAGAAAAAATCGATGAAATTCATGCATGGGCAGAAAAACATGATTTTTTAGGCATCGATTCAGGGTTGTTACAACAAACGTCACGCGATCTATTACGATTGTATGAACCAACTTCCTTTGAAATAATTCGTATGCCGTATGTGCAGGCGAGTAATGATTTTCAACTACGAGTAAATGAATCCATTGCGATGAAGAAAGCAGAGCGAACGGCGATTCAACAAGAAATCGCAGAGCAGGAAAGTGAATTAGCTGAATGGAAAAGCAAACGAGACCCTGAACCACCAAATCAACAAGAAGCAACAAAAGAAGCGCGTAAAAGACTGCAGAGAGCGAATCATGCCTTTATTCCATTTTATGAGGCAGTTGAATTTCAGGAACATGTTGATGAAGAGGTCAGAAAACGGATCGAAGCGGCACTTATTGATGCAGGGTTACTCGATGCACTGATTACGAATGAGAACATACTGATCGAACATGACCGAGTATTTCAACCAAATCCGCAGATGATGGCACATACATTGGCAGATTATCTTTTTCCAGATGTCGATGAACATACGAAGGTAGAAGCTTCACGGATCGATGAAGTGCTGCGAAGCATCTTAGTGGAAAGTGATGAAGCAGAAGGTATTACAATCCGAGTTGATGGTACGTATAAGATCGGATCTGTCGAAGGACATGCTGTACCAGTTGAAACTGTACGTTTTATTGGAAAAAATGCCAGGAAACGGTATAGAGAAGAACAAATTGAGCGTATTACGGCTGAAATTGAACGTCTCAATAAGAACGAACAACATGTGCAGAAAGCGATATTAGCGTTAGAAGAAAAAGTCGAAGCGGCACAAGCAGCGATGAAAATTTTTCCGAATGATGATGACTTAAACGTCAGTTTTAATCATATTGAAACTTGTCGCTTTCAGATTAGCCAACTAAAAAAGCAACTAGTTAATTATGACCAAAAACTACGAGAGATTATCGATGTTTTCCAAGCAATTAAACGAAAACTTGATATGGAAACAAAGGGTTTAAATATTGAATTTACGTATGAAGCATATCAAGAAGCACTTACTATTCAACGCCGTTATGAAAAAGATGTAAGTGATTTAGAAAAATACCACGTCACCTACCGCCATGAACAACGGAACAAAGAACAAGCAGAAAGTCGTCTGAACGAGCTGGAATTGGAAGTCGATGAATTAAAAGGGGAATTAAATCTTTTAGAAGATAAACAGATACGACTGGAACAAAATATCGCTGAAATTGAAAGTCAGTTACAAGCTCATGGCATGGAGGATATTCGGAAGCAAATTCAAGACGTACAAAGAGATATCGCGGAAACAAATGCTGAACTAGAAACAAATCGAGATGATACCCCGTTAAAAGCAGTGAAATTACAGACAATAGAAACGGTCATTTTGGAGCAGCAACAACGAGTGCGATTTTCAAAAGTCATCATAGAAGCGTGGAAAAAGCTATATGTACAAGAAATCGCATACGGATTTATTGAACTTCCTGAAGAAATCGAAGCAGAAAAACAAGTGACCTGGATTATCAAAAAATATAAAGACCAATTAACGGAACCAGCTAAAATTGAAGAGCAATTATCCAAAGTGTTTTACGAACAACTTTCTAATTTAATGGAGTATCGTATGACCGAACATTCGACGCCAATTCCTGACGTAAATGTTTCAAGCGAATTATGGACAGATGAGCAAAATATATTACTTGAAAATTGGAAAAACAAAGCATCAAGACGGATCATTCAACTTGATTTTCAAGGAAAACGTTTGAGCCCATATTATGTGCAGGAGATGGTGGAGGAAGACCGCTCCCGCCAACAGACGATGTTAAATGATCAGGATCGCCAATTATATGAAGAAATTTTATTTGATTCGGTCGGAAAAAAATTAAGAAGCAGAATTCACCGTGCACAAGAATGGACGAAAAAAATGAATGAGCTCATGATAAAAAGTGACTCGACCTCTGGGATATCCTTTTCCATCCAGTGGAAGCCACGAACAGCTGAAACTGAAGCAGAACTCGACACGAAGGAACTTGTCGACTTGTTACGGAGAGATCCGCGTTTATTAAAAGAAGCAGATTTAAATCAAGTGATGGAGCATTTCCGTTCCAAAATCGATCGTGCGAAAGAACTAATTGAAATCAAAGGAGAAGGAAACACGCTCCTCCAAGTGTTAAAAGAAGTGCTCGATTATCGTTATTGGTTTTCATTTGTCCTGTCCTATCAAAGAGTCGGAGAACCAAAGCGAGAACTGACGAATAATGCCTTTTACAAATTTAGTGGTGGAGAAAAAGCGATGGCCATGTATATTCCACTCTTCACCGCTTGTTATTCAAGATATTTAGAAGCAGATCAAGCAGCACCTTATATCATTTCACTCGATGAGGCATTTGCTGGGGTGGATGATGATAATATTAGTGCTATGTTTCGAATTGTAGAAGAGCTAGGTTTTGACTATATTATGAACTCCCAAGTGCTTTGGGGAGACTATGATACGGTTTCTAGTCTATCGATATGTGAACTCGTCCGCCCGAAAAACGCCAACTTCGTTACGGTCATCCGTTATCTGTGGGACGGGAAATCAAGGCAGTTAGTTGTAGATGAAGATGAAGCATTAGAGGAAAGTTTGAATTAATTGATATGTAGGAGGCGCGAAAATTTGATTTGCGCCTCTATCCGTATAGGTGAGGGAAGGATCTAGATGGAAAACCTAATTAAAGAAGCGGTATGTTTTTTTAAAAGTGAACTAGCGTATGATAAACTCTTTAAACTGTTTCGGAAAAAATATGAATCTCTTGGACGAATAGGGGGCACAGTTTCCGTTCAAGGTTTCTCGAATAGTGAACTGGAGGAAATCGGCAAGTTTTTTGGATTGCCAGGTGAGCAATTAGAGAAGAAAGGCTCCATTTCATTGCGTTCATTTGAAGAACAAATCGCACATACCAAATTCAGTGCAATCTCATTAAAGCAATTGCTGGATGGATATTTTGGAGAAACACTTATTTCTAAAAAAGAACAACTCGCAATAAAAGAGGCGAATTTACATGAGTTTTTATTAGAACAGAAAAACCGTCATCCCAATATAGCCTTTTGGATATCTTTTATTCAAGACCAAAAAAGAGAGGCACGATGGATTTTGCGGCTTGCGGAAAATGACCCAGATATATTTAAAGAATTACTTGCAACGTTGGCACAGGCATTTTCTGCATTACCCAAAATTGCTGAGCGACTACCCATGTTTAGCCAACGAATCACGGGTGATCCACACGCATTCGATTTACCGACAGATTTAGGGAGGATGTTTATTCATTTATTAGCGGTTCACCGAGCTGAAATAGAAGAAGCTGAAGCCGAAATCCCGAATACGACAGAAGAAATTAATGAGATTCTTGAGTATCATTTTATTTATCGCGATGATTTGTTGAACTTTGTTACTTGCGCAAATTTATTCGCTGAAACTGCTGGTGGATTGCATCCTGTATGGGAGGCGGCTGTAAAAGAACAGACAGTTCAAATTGTTCCATTGCGAGAACTCGTTCCATTAGTTCGTGCCTATCCCACGGTGGGCAAGAACGTTTGGATCGTAGAAAACTCAGGTGTTTGCGCAACGTTACTTGATTATAAACCAGATGCGCCAATCATTTGTACAAATGGGCAATTCACATTAGCAACACTAATGTTAATGGATTTATTAGTGAAAAACGGCTGTGTCTTGTACTACGCCGGCGATTTTGATCCAGAGGGTCTTGGCATGGCTGAGCGGTTAGTGGAACGATATTCTGACTCTGTTCAATTATGGCATATGGGGTTAGAAGCTTATCGTAGAACGAACCCAACGAAGGAATTGTCACAAGAACGCCTAGAAAAATTAAAAGGAATGACAGATGAGAGATTAGTTGAAGTTGCAACGGAAATGCAGCGGGTTGAAAAAGCAGGATATCAAGAAGCATTGGTAGAGTGGATGGTGGAGGATTTAAAAGAAAAGAGGATGACTTGATTTAGATTATCCTATAGAAAATAGGTGCTTGTACTGAGGATGGTGCTGAATTCTTTGCATCGACCGGTTTCGTTATAAACCAGTATTTTTTATTGCAGAATAACTTGGTTTCCGTCGGGAAATTTCTACAAGATTATTTTCAGATCATATAGCTACCGTTTTCGTGTATTAATAGATGAATCTTTACCGTGGATTGTTACTTCAGGTAATATAAAATAAACTATTCATGGAAGAGGTGTACGAGAACATGAATACAGCCAAAGAACGACTACTTAAAATAATTGAAGAAATACCTGAACGAGAAATGGTAAAAATCCTTGACTTGCAGAATATTAAAAGTTAAAGGAAACAAGTTTATCAGAGGAATTTATAAAGGATAGTGATAGCAGTCTAGATTTTTGGAATAATGATATTGATGATGAGGTTTGGAACGACGATGTTTAATCAAGGTAATATTGTTATAATAGGGGAATACCCCGTGCCGATGAATGTGCGGGTTTTTTACTATATACTTAAATAAACTTCTGAGATTCGTTGGTGTAATGACAAGTCATTACAATGCAACTAATTGTGTGTTAATATGGTTTTATATAAGACGTGCTTATGAAAAAAATTGGAGGTAAGGAAATGGCAATATCAAAGTGGGATTTATTTAAAAAAATTGAAGAAATCCCAAAAGAAAAGTATTTAGAAATACAAGAATATTTGGATCGATTACTTGAAAAGGAAGAAGTAATTTTAGATGAGAAGTCAAAAAAAGATTTAAAAAAATCATTGAAAGAATACTCGGAAGGAGATTATTTAACATTTGACCAAGTTTTTGAAAAAGGTGACAATGATGTTTAAGATTAATTTTTCAAAAAGAGCAGGAAAATATATAAAAAAATTAGATAAACCAACAAAGGAAAGGATTAAAAGAGCATTATTACTTCTTGCTGAAAATCCGTATGATACGAACTTGGATATTCATAGATTAGCAGGATATGATGATTCATTTAGATTAAGAATTGGCAAATATAGAGTACTATATAAAATTATGGATAATGAAATCGTAATTTTTGTTTTTGATGTGGATAGTAGGGGGGATATTTACAAATTGTAACGTTAATCCAGTATTTTATCCACTGATTTTCAACCCTTCATGAACAATCCAAATTATTCAGTTTCGATGTCGGTCGAATTAAATACTACAGTACCTTTCGGAATATTATCCACTCTTCATATTTACCTTTCATGCAGAAATATCTAAATAGCTATTTAAAAACGTATAAACTTTAACAATTAAATCTTCCAACCAAAACAGATTGAATGGGCAGCAAAAATATGGAACTGGAAGCTGATTTAGAAAGGAGAAAAACGTATGTCTCTTACTAGTTTACTAAGAGGTTCAAAAACTAATCAGAAAGAGTTTCAAGAGATTTTAAGAGAAATTATCCCAAACAAGAAATCGTTTCAAACAATTTCTGGTAAAGAAGCATTTTCTAAAACTGATTATGAAGTTTTAGCTCCTTATGCTCTTGTTAAAAGTGATAATTCTTCAATTGTTGGAATTGCTTTTGATTATTTGGCTAGAGTTATGCTGGCTCGACTAGTAAAAGAAAACAGGTATGAATCATACTCGAGCATAACAGCCGGGGGGTGGAGTGATCGTCTTATCAAGCTTCTTAAAAAAACATCGTTCTATTGAATCGAAAATCGAAAAAAAGGTTAAGGAAAGCGTAAAAAGATTAAAAGCATTTTGTAACAACAAAAGAGATATTAAAGAATTGATTTTAGATGTTTGTTTCTTAGCAAAACTTGAACGTGTTTTTCGCTCAGGACTCCCTCCAGCGGATCTTTTGGAAAGTTCATTTTTTGATGGATCAGATGATGAAGTTATAAAAGATTTAGAACAACTATGTGATGTGTTTCAAGAAAAGTTCATGTCTATAATCAATCCAACCAGTGAAATTATCTACAATCCTAATTTTGGTATTGCATCCGCTTTTGTAGGTGGTGCAGACGCTGATGTTATCATTGACGGGACATTATATGATTTTAAGACGGGGAAAAATATAGGTTATAAATGGCAAGAGATTGCTCAAATAGTTGGATATTATTTACTTAATGAAACCTCTTTGGAGATTCACAATGCTGAAGAAAATTACAATATGGATGATTCTTTTCAACGTTTAGACATTAAAAGAATTGCCTTTTATAGAGCGAGATATGGGGAAGTTGAATACATAGACACAACTTATTTTGATGATGAAATAATTGAAACAGCAAAAAAGAACCTTGCTTCTTATTTTGCTAAGAATCGTAATTTCAGTAGGACAGTGGTTGAAAATCTTCATATTATTAAAGCGATAGCCAATAGATGAAAATAAATAATAAACTAGCTATAGACATTTATAAATGATAAATTTGATGGAGTAACCAAGGACAGTAACGAAAAGGTTTTTACGCCAAGTTTATTGAATTATAATATACATTTATCAAGGAGGAAAAAGATGAATAGGTTAAATCTTATTACTCTTGGAACGAGGAATATTGTAAAATCACATAAATTTTTTAAGGAACTTGGATTTGATACTTCGATTAGAGGAACAGAATCAAATCCTTTTATTATATTTTTTAGAAATAAGGGGACAAGAATTGCCTTGTATCCAATAGAAGAACTTGCAAAAGACGTGAATAAAGACAATCCACCTGAGATATCAAATGGATTTTCAGGGATCACGTTAGCTTATAATGCAAAGTCAATGGAAGAAGTTGATGAGGTTTTAAGAAAGGCTGAGTCAGCTGGAGCTACAATTCAAAAAGAGCCAAAGCAAACGGATTGGGGCGGATACAGTGGATATTTCACTGATCTTGATGGCTATTATTGGGAAGTTGCCTATGGGGAAGATTGGGAGTTTGATGAATCAGAAATGTTAATTATCGAAGACCTATAATATTTGTAAATGATTAATTGAGGTTAAAAACACTTTAAAAACCAAGCGCTTTTGCTTTTCTCGGAAAACTAAACCCATCACAAGAAAAAAACGGGTTTCTTTTTATTCTCGAAAATTGATATGATGGAGATATTGCAGTTTTAGAAGGAGGGCTACGCTATATGAACAAAAAATCTATCCTTCCTAACAATAAGTGGACGTTAGGTTTACTCGTTATCATCATAACCGTTCTATGGGGCTATGGATGGGTGGTTATGAAAGAAGTCCTAGCTTATATGGGACCTTTCACTTTTAATGCGTTTAGATTCGGAATCGGATCGCTAACCTTACTTGCTATCGTATTTATTTTAAAGTTAGGTGTCCCGCCAAAGAAGTATTGGAAACCTCTCGTCATTGTTGGACTCTTACAAACCGCTGCAGTGTTTATACTTGTCATGTATGGTTTGGGATTCGTTGATGCAGGAAAATCTTCTGTACTTTTATATTCCATGCCGATGTGGAGTAGCCTATTAGCGATAAGGTTTTTAGAAGAAAAGCTAACAGTTAAACAAATAGTCGGCTTAATCATTGGAATGATAGGATTACTATCTATTTTGGGATGGGATATTTGGACTGAGCAAAAACTCCAATCAATTATTGGAGAGCTATTAATCGTTATGGCAGCAATTGTGTGGGCAATATCCAATATTTATTACCGCCTCCATCTTCAAGCATTACATAAAGTTCAAGCCTCGGCCTATCAAATGACGTTCGGTACAATTGGAATCATTATTGCAGCAATGGTGATGGAATGGGGAGATCCGGTTCAGTTGAACGTACATAGCTTTTATTATATTTTATTTGCTGGAATATTCGCCTCCGCACTCTGCTTTACTGTTTGGTATTTTATTTTAAGCATGATTGATATGGCAACAGCGACAATCGCTACATTGCTTGTGCCGATATTTGGGCTTATATTTAGTGCGTTCCTTTTAGGAGAAGAAATGTCGGTAGGGATTGTAGTTGGTTCAGGCCTGATTATATGTGGGATTGTTGTGGCGCAAAGAACGAGGAAAGAGAAAGTAGTTGAAAGAGTGGGGGAGTCGGTTTGATAAACAGGGTCGCTTGATGATTTTATAATTGAGTAAAAGCATGTGATTTTAGTGCGGGGAAACATAAAGCAAAGTCTTAAGTATAAAACATTTTTACACAATTATAAAAGTGTCATTGACAACCTTTTGAAAGCGTTCTATAATTGAAGCAACACTTTAACTTAAGTGTCACTTCAAAAGTAAATTTAACTTTTTAAGTAGTGATGGATGGCGTCGGTTTGACTGCATAATAGAACGAATAGATAGAAGTTTGAAGACTAGATGTCATGTATAGACGTATAGTCGAGTCACTAGGATACGAGGAGGTTTCATCATGGATAAAGATAAAGATCTAAGAAGAGTATTGGTCGCAAGTGTGGTGGGAAGCTCCGTAGAATGGTTTGATTACTTCTTATACGGGACAGTGGCAGCACTTGTGTTTAACCAAATATTTTTTGTTACTGAAGATCCTGCTTTCGGGACATTATATGCATTTGCAACATTTGCTTTAGCATTTTTTATTAGACCTTTAGGTGGAATTATTTTTAGTCATATCGGAGATCGAATCGGCAGGAAAAAGACGCTTGTTTTAACATTGAGTCTCATGGGACTTGCTACTTTTCTGATGGGTGTGTTACCTACATATGGTCAAATTGGACTTTGGGCACCCGTGTTATTAATTCTTTTACGGTTAATTCAAGGATTAGGTCTTGGTGGAGAGTGGGGAGGGGCGCTTCTTTTAGCGGTTGAGTATGCCCCAAAAGAAAAAAGAGGATTATTCGGAAGTGTGCCACAGATGGGAATCACGATTGGAATGTTAATGGGAACTATTGCGCTTTCCATTATGACACTGCTTCCACAGGAGGCATTTATAACATGGGGTTGGCGTGTACCTTTCTTACTTAGCGCTCTCCTCGTTATTTTTGGATTGTGGATTCGAAAAGGGATTGAGGAAACGCCAACTTTTCAAAAAACACAGGAGAAAGGTGATATCCCAAAGTTACCAATCGCTGATACATTCAAATATCATTGGCGGGAAGTGCTCATTGCAACCGGAGCAAAAGTAGTGGAAACGGCACCATTTTATATTTTTGGAACGTTTATTGTTTCCTATGGAACGCAAAATTTGAGCTACAATCAAACGTCGATACTGATGGCAGTCACCGTAGCAACCATTATTACAACCATTTTAATGCCTGTAATGGGAAGCTTTTCAGATAAAATAGGCAGGAAGAAGCTATATGTCGGTGGAACAATTTTAATGATTTTATACGCATTCCCTTATTTTTGGTTAATACACCAAGGATCCGTAGCTCTTCTATTTTTAGCAACTATTATAGGGTTAGGGGTTATCTGGGCTCCAATAACAGCTGTCTTAGGGACAATGTTCTCAGAAATTTTTAGCGCGAATGTAAGGTATACCGGGATTTCTCTCGGATATCAAATTGGTGCGGCAGTTGCAGGGGGAACAGCACCTTTAGTTGCAACAGCATTGTTGATTCGATTTAATGATTCGTATATTCCGGTAGCTCTTTATATTATCTTTACCGCACTTATTTCGCTCGTCGCAATTTGGACGGTGAAAGATCGGCATAATGAAGAGTTGGATGAGGATTTGGTTACTGTAGAGGATAAAGCAAATTAGAAAAGTTTTCGACATAAGCAGAAACGTGGATCAATCCACGTTTTTTTGTTTGTGATGAAATCTAGAATACCTAAAAAATCCGTACATTTTAATTCTGAAGTTTCCATTATTAACATAATGTGATTATAAGCTTGGTACAAGTTCAATAAAAATCTATGAAGTACAAAAATATAGTTACGGGATCCTTAATTGAATTAATAATAATGAATGAAGAGGTGATAACTGGTCTTGCATTAAACGAAAGCCGATATTATGTTCAATTTGCCTCGCGCGATTCATAACTAAATCAATATTATGAGCTTGAAGTAAATGTTTCTCACCAGTAATATTAAGTACACCTAATATTTGATTTGTTATAGAATCTCTAATTAGGGATGATGAACATACCCACGGATGCCAACCTTCACAAAAATGTTCACTCGAAAAAATTTGTACAGGTCTTTCTTCAACTAACGTAGTGCCGATTGCATTAGTACCTACTTCCGTTTCACTCCAATCCGCTTCAGAGAGAAAATGATGTTTCTCTACTTTATTCCACATCTTTTCAGAAACTTTTTCCGAAATAATGATTCCCTTATGATCACTTAACGTTTCGACAATTTCTTGATTCGCTAGCTGAGCAAACAATATGTTCATATGTGGCTCAGCGATTTTAAATAAAGCTTGAGATTGTTCTTTTCGCTCACGTAATGCATCCTCATAATAAACAACATCGGCTAAACGCTTATTCGGGTCGACGTCATTCTTTTGAGAACGTTCCCACGATGACAAAACGACCGATCTGGAATGGAAAACTCCCTTTCCATTTTGAAAGCACTACCCATCATTTGTAACCTGTTTATCTATAGTTCTAAAATCATTGAAACTCGACAAAACTATGTTACTCTCGACACACAAAATATCCCCCTCTACAAATTTTTTGCAAGAGTCAAGTTATTAAGTGGCGATTGGTATTTCGGCATACACTCTAAACAATAATGAGTCCAATCACGAAGTTATAAGTAATGCCTGTATATATAAAAAAGTCTACTGATGATTTCAGTGTGTAATCATCAGTAGACTTTTATATTTTTCACTATTTACTGCGTTTTACAATTAACTCGATAAAATTAGATAATAATTTGATCTCTTCATCTTCTAATTGTCGAGCATTTTCAACAAGCCGGATAATATCAACAGGTAGTTCAGGAACATCACCAAAAAATTCACTCAAGGAGATATCTAATGCTTCACAGATCGTAAACAATTTGTCCAAAGATGGTGCAGTTCTACCCGCTTCAATATCACTTAAATAAGACTGTGAGATAAATGCTTTATTTGCTAACTGCGATGCATTCATCCCTTTTGATAATCTAATATTCTTAATCCGTTTTCCAATGTTCATCGGTATCACCTATAGCTAATTATAATATTTTTTCACAACAAAAAGAGCATAAAAACAAACAATTATATCGTATATAACGATTTTATTATTTACAATATTGTTATATACGATATAATGTGAATTGTCAGTTATTAATACCAATCTAATCAGTAAATCGATAAACGAAAGACCTCTATAAAATCAACATTTTATCAGAGAGGATAACCTTTACAAAAATATAGGGAGGTATTTTTTGTGAGAAAAATCTTTTTATTTGTTTTTGCTCTAATCTTAGTTTTAACGGCTTGTAGTGATGGGGCTGATAAGGGTGCTAGACGGAGTGGACAATGATGCAGGTACAAATCCAGAGACTGAAGAGTCATTTGATGATTTGTTTATCACTATCGCAACCGGTGGAACATCCGGCATATACTATCCGCTTGGAGCTGGATTTTTAACGATTTTTGAAGGACTAGGAATTGACGCATCTGTTCAAGCGACACAGGCTTCAGTTGAGAATGTGAACTTAGTTTTAGAAGAATTAGCTGAAGTTGCGCTTATTACAGGGGATACAGCGTTTCAAGCGTACGAAGGAACAGGCCCGTTTGAAGGCGAGGAACCGAAAGAAGATTATGTTCTTTCGCAGCACTATATCCTAACTATTTACAAATTGTAACGACGGAAAATTCAGGAATTAACTCATTTGCCGATTTAAAAGGAAAGAAAATTTCCGTTGGTGCACCGAATTTCGGTACAGAATTAGCAGCGCAAGTTTTATTGGAAGGGCATGGGTTAAGCTACGATGATATTACACCTGATTATTTATCATTTTAATTCTAAAGTTTCTATTACTAACATAATGTGATTATAAGCTTGGTGTACAAGTTTAAATAAAAATTTATGAAATACAAAAATATAGGGAGGTATTTTTGTGAGAAAAATCTTTTTATTTGTTTTTGCTCTAATTTTAGTTTTAACGGCTTGTAGTGATGGGGCTGATAAGGGTGCTGACACAAGTGAAGACGGAGTGGACAATGATGCAGGTACAAATCCAGAGGCGGAAGAGTCATTTGATGATTTGTTTATCACTATCGCAACCGGTGGAACATCCGGCGTATACTATCCACTTGGAGCTGGATTTTCAACGATTTTTGAAGGACTAGGAATTGACGCGTCTGTTCAAGCGACACAGGCTTCAGTTGAGAATGTGAACTTAGTTTTAGAAGGGTTAGCTGAAGTTGCGCTTATTACAGGGGATACAGCGTTTCAAGCGTACGAAGGAACAGGCCCGTTTGAAGGCGAGGGACCGAAAGACAATTTACGTTCTCTAGCAGCACTATATCCTAACTATTTACAAATTGTAACGACAGAAAATTCAGGAATTAACTCATTTACCGATTTAAAAGGGAAGAAAATTTCTGTTGGTGCACCGAATTCCGGTACAGAATTAGCAGCGCAAGTTTTATTGGAAGGACATGGGTTAAGCTACGATGATATTACACCTGATTATTTATCATTTGCGGAGTCTGTTGACCAAATTAAAAACGGGCTAGTAGATGCAGCAATTTTAAGTAGTGGCATTCCGAATTCAGGAATTATGGATTTGGATACGACAGATGGAATTAAATTAATTCCAATCGAAGAAGATGCAATGGAGTATTTAACCGAAACGTATTCCTATCTAGGGGAAACGGTGATCCCAGCGAATACGTACAGTGTTGCGGAAGATGTTCCAGCCCTTGAAATTACTAATGCGATGATCGTAAGTAAGGATTTAACAGAAGATGAAGTCTACCATATGACAAAAGCAATTTTTGAAAACGTAGATACATTAATAGAAACGCATAGTGCGGCGGAAGACATTGATGTTTCTAAAGCAACAGAAGGTTTAAGCATTCCGCTACACCCAGGAGCAGAAAAATATTTTAAAGAAGTAGGGGCAATCGACTAATGGTACAGCGAGGGAGTCGAGTCAGGCTCCTTTCTTTTCCTAAATGGATCGTTTTCGTTCTAGTGACCTTGTTATTATTCATCCTCTTCTGTCCAAAAGAGCAAATGGTGCTCATTGTATCCGATCAAGAAACGGGAGAGGAGTATAAAAGGACAGCTATTTATATAGACGATACGTTTACTGTTCAATGGGTACATTCTGTTGAAAAAACGCATTGGCAAGAAACATTAACGATAAACGGAGATGGTGAAATTGTTTTAACTGAAACGCGCTTTCGTTCATTTGGGGCAGGCGTTCCCAATGAGAAAAACGGAAGCGTATATTTCGAGGACGGTTTTTTAGTCATGACAGATTTAGAGGAAGTGAAAGAAAATTATCAATGGATTCACTCACACGATGCAGCGTTTACTATTTTTAAAAATGATGAACAATTTTTACGAACAAACGATATTCCTCATCATCATAAAGTAGAAATAATGATTAAGAAGGGATGAGAAAATGTCTGAAAAGATTACAAAAGAAGAGAACATCGGTGCAGATGGTCATATAGAAGTTTTAGAAAAGTATGATGCAGAAGCTAGATTTCGAGTATTTACCAATAGAAATATTACGATCCTCATTTCCGTTATAGCTGTCGGATTTGCTCTATATCAGTTATACACATCTGCCTTAGGCGCACCTACCACATTAAAGCATCGAGCAATACATGTGGCGATTGTGTTATGTTTAATTTTTCTCCTATATCCAGTGAAGCGTTCTGCAAGTCGGGCAAAACTTCCGTGGTATGATGCTGCGCTCGCGCTTATAGCCTTAAGTACGGCAGGATATATTATCGTGGATTATTTAAATATCATTCATCGTGGTGGGATACCCAATAATCTCGATATTATTTTTGGAGTCATTCTTGTGTTACTCGTTCTTGAAGCCGCCCGACGAATGACTGGATGGGCGCTACCAATTTTAGCAGTGTTGTTTTTCTTTTATGCGTTGTTAGGTCGTGGATTATCGGGGATATTTAGACACCGTGGGTATGAATGGGATATGGTTATCAATCAATTATATGTAACGACGGAAGGAATTTATGGAACGGCAATTGGCGTTTCGGCAACCTATATCTTTTTATTCATCTTATTTGGAGCTGTTTTAGGAAGATCTGGGATGGGACAGTTCTTTAATGATATCGCCTTAGCCATTGCAGGGCATACAAAGGGCGGTCCAGCAAAAGTTGCTGTTTTAGCTAGTGCATTTTTAGGAAGTATCAATGGCTCCGCGATCGCAAATGTTGTAACGACAGGAACATTTACTATTCCCTTAATGAAAAGAGTAGGATACAAAAGAAACTTTGCGGGTGCAGTAGAAGCAACAGCATCTGTTGGAGGACAAATCTTACCACCAGTTATGGGTGCAGCAGCGTTTATTATGGCGGAAATTTTAGGGATACCATATTCAAGCGTTGCATTAGCAGCAATTTTACCAGCTGGGTTATATTATCTTGGCGTAATGATGCAAGTTCATTTACGTGCTTCTAAAGAAGGATTAGAAGGAATGAAACGAAGTGAGATTCCTAAAGTTCGTGATGTGATGAAAGAAAGAGGACATCTCATTCTTCCGTTATTGTTTTTAATTTATATGTTATTTTTTAGTGGCAAAACGATTATTTTTGCTGCATTTTGGACAATCGTTGCAACTGTTCTTGTTGCCCAATTCCGTAAAACGACACGGATGGCCGTCAAAGATTTATTTGGTGCATTAGAAGACGGAACACGCTCGGCACTATCTGTAGCGATCGCATGTGCCGCCGTTGGAATTATTGTTGGAGTTGCGACATTAACTGGTTTTGGTTTAAAGCTAGCAAACGGGATTATTTTAATCGGTGGAGAAAGCTTATTTTTAACGCTAGTATTTACAATGATTGCTTGTATTGTTTTGGGAATGGGTTTACCAAGTATTCCGACGTATATCATTACATCAACCATGGCAGCTCCTGCATTAGTCCAATTAGGTATCCAACCGTTTGTTGATCATATGTTTGTATTTTATTTTGGGCTTTTTGCAAACTTAACACCACCCGTCGCTTTAGCAGCATTCGCTGCCGCTGGTATTTCCGGCGGAGATCCAATGCGAACCGGATTCGCCTCTATGAAACTAGCGATCGCCGGATTCATCGTACCATTCGCATTTGTTTATAACAGCTCCCTACTTTTAATAGATACTTCATTTTTCGAGGGAGCGCTTGTAACGATTACAGCTATTATAGGTGTGATCATGCTCGGGGCAGCAGCAGAAGGTTATTTATTTAGAACGATGGGATGGATGATTCGGATTCTTAGTTTTGCAAGTTCGATCATGCTGATTACGCCGAATCGATTTTTTGATGTGTTAGGGATTGGGATTGTTGGGATTGTGTTGATTGTGCAGTGGGTGAAGGGGAGGAGGGAAGGTTTTGGAGTTTTGACTTGAAAATAGATACCTACTTGGAGGGAATTTACTGAACCCCAATAATTAGATTAAATATTTAAGCTGATATTTGACTGGTATGTAGACGGTATCCAACCGGATTCATACCAGTAATTTTGATTGTATTCGTTCATTGTTAAAGTGAAAAAATCTATTCTATATCTTGTTGTAATTCTTCAAACGAGTGATAAACGTTACCATAATACATTTTTTGTTTCATTAAAACTAAAAAATTTCCCATAGTTGGAATATATATAGGATCAAGCGTTAAGACTTCCATTAGATTGAGATGAAACGTCATTTGAAAGAAACACTTATTTTATTAAAAATAGATCTAGAAGATGGAAGTGCGGGAGGTGAAGCGACAATCGAAATGATTTTTACCTTGTGGATATATTCTTCTGGTTCACT
>NZ_JAXHDD010000048.1:0-29162 GCF_037072025.1 Pseudogracilibacillus sp. SO30301A
TTTAACCACGAAGATCACTATTTATCCACGCAAATAGTGAATTAACCACGAAATTCGCTATTTATCCACACAAAACGTAAAATAATCACAAGGACTGTCTGTAGAGCATTGAAAATAATTTCAAATAAAAAAACTGCCCTCAAGTCAATCTCGACTTAAGGACAGCTTAATTGTAATTATCCTAATACAGCTTGATCGCTAGCTAGTTGTCTGCCGCGAATTCGCTGGAATTCTTCTAATAAATTTTCTATAGTTAGTTTTGACTTTTCTTCACCACGTACATCAAAGATGATTTGGCCGGCATCCATCATTATTAACCGGTCTCCCATATCAAGTGCCTGTTGCATATTATGGGTTACCATCAATGTTGTAAGGTTAAACTTCTCAACAATCTCTGAAGTTAGATCGGTAATTAATTCTGCTCTTGCAGGGTCAAGTGCAGCTGTATGCTCATCAAGTAGCAATATGCTTGGTTCTGTAAATGTTGCCATTAGTAGAGAAAGTGCTTGCCTTTCTCCCCCTGATAGAAGTCCAACTTTTGCATTAAGTCTGCTTTCAAGACCGAGATTTAACGTTTTTAAATACTCTCTAAACATTTCGCGACGCTTATTTGTAACACCTAACCGTAATTTACGTTGTTTATTACGCGCATATGCAATCGCTAAGTTTTCTTCAATTGTCATGGAAGGAGCCGTTCCCGCCATTGGATCCTGGAATACACGGCCGATAAATTGGGAACGTTTAAATTCAGGTAAATAGTCTACACGATTTCCGTCAATAGAGATATTACCGACATCAGAAATTAAATTTCCGGAAATTATGTTCATTAAAGTCGATTTCCCAGCGCCGTTTCCGCCGATGACTGTAACAAATTCACCCTTATTAAGCTTTAAATTTATATTTTGTAATGCTCTTTTTTCATCAGGTGTTCCCTCATTAAACGTAATCGATATATGTTCTAATTTAAGCATTCTTAATATCCTCCATTGGAAGCGCTGCTCGTTTTTTAAGGCGACGCTGTTTCTCCCTTTGTGCCTGTAATATTTTCGGTGCAACAAGAGCTACAATAACAAGGAGTGATGTAATTAATTTCATGTCACCCGTATCTAAAAATTCGACCCGTAACGCAAATGTAACCACAATTCGGTAAACGATAGCTCCTAAAATTACTGCTAACGTTGCTCTGGCAATTGTTTTTGTCCCAAACAATGCTTCTCCAATAATGACAGAAGCAAGCCCAATAACAATTAAGCCAATCCCCATCCCAACATCAGCGAAACCGCCATGTTGAGCGATGAGCGCCCCTGAGAAAGCTACTAGCCCGTTAGAAATCCCTACACCAACAATTATTAACGTATCTGTGTTTGCTGAAAAGCTCCGAATCATACGTTGATTATCCCCTGTGGCCCGTAATGCTAGACCAACTTCTGTTTTTAAGAAGAAATCGACAATAATTTTAATAGCGATAATAACTAAAATCATGAAGATTACAATTCCCCATGTCGCAGGAAAACGTTCTAGCCCGAGGGCAGACAGAAGATTGTTTAATACTCCATCAATACCGGTCTTCTCCCATACAGAAACTAACTGAGTTTTCAATGTGGAATCGTTCAAGAGGGATAATGTTGGTTGTCCCATAATACGTAAATTAATCGAATAAAGTGCAATCATCATTAATATTCCCGATAATAGAGCATTAATTTTCCCTTTCGTATGCAGAATCCCAGTAATGCACCCAGCTATAAACCCAGCCAATGCTCCTAAAATAGTTCCAAGTATTGGTGGCAATCCATTCATAATTGAAATGGCAGCAACCGCAGCCCCTGTAACAAAACTTCCATCAACAGTTAAATCGGGAAAATCCAGTACTCTAAAAGTCAAATAAACGCCAAGTGCCATAATAGCATAAATAGCCCCCGATTCTACTGCGCCAAATAAAGATAAAAACATGTTATCCCCCCCATTACGAAAAACGTATTTATCTATGTTATATTCACTGACTTTATGTTAATTCTCTACATAAATGTAAAGAAGGAAGCAGTGATTATCATCTCACCGCTTCCTATATATTGTACTAAAGTTTTCACAATTTAGAAAGGTTTATTTTTTATTCAGTTTCAATAAATTCAGCATCGTCCCAATCTTCATTCCATTCAATTCCTTGTGCTTCTGCCGCTTCTTTATTGATATATAGCTGAATCTCTGGTGGATATTCAACATCAATTTCACCTGCTGTTTTTTCGCCTGATAAAATCTCAGCCGCCATTTCACCAGTTCTATACCCAATTGTAAAATAATCAATTCCAAATGTAGCAAAACCACCTTTTGCTAGTGAATCAGGCTCTCCTACTATTAATGGAATCTGCTGCTCATTTGCAACGCCTACAACTGTATCTAAAGCGGATACTACTGTATTATCTGTAATAATGTAGAGAACATCAACATCCCCTGCTAAAGATTGTGCTGCCTGTTGAACCTCTGAAGAGTTTGCTACTGTTCTTTCAGCAAACGTAAGGCTAGTTCCTTCGCCAGCAGCTTGAACAGCTTCAATCTGTGTTACTGAGTTTTGTTCTCCAGCATTATAAAGCAAACCGACTTCGGAGTCTGGGAAATACTGATCGATAAATTCTACTGTTTTGGCTATTCCATCTGGATGTAAATCTACTACACCGGTAATATTATCGCCCGGCTCATCCATTGCTTCTACTAATCCAGCATCAACTGCATCGGTTACAGAAGTAAATAAAATAGGAATATCTTTCGTTGCATTTAGTGCACCTAATGCACTTGGTGTTGAGTTAGCGAAAATTAAGTCTACATCTTCTGCAACAAAGTTATCCGAGATTGTCTTTACGTTATTTTGATCGTTTTGTGCATTTTGATAAGCAAACTCTACGTCTAATCCAGCATCTTCAAGTGCTGCTTGAAAACCTTCGTATGCAGCGTCGAGTGATGGGTGTTCTACTATTTGTGTCGCACCAATTTTAAATGTATCCCCACTCTCCGTTGCTTCTTCTTCATTAGCTTTCTCTGAGTCTGTTGTTTCTTCTTCTGGCTCCGAACTGGCTCCTCCGTCTCCACCACAAGCTGCGAGGACAAGGATGCTAATTACAGCAATTAACAATAATTGTAGCCATTTTTTCATGAACAGTTTTCCCCCTTAATATTTTCAGTTTAGTTACCTTATTATATCTACTAGTCTACTTCTATGCAAGATTATTAGTTATATTCTAAAAATATACTACGATAGTAAATCGGTAAATAATCTGCATCTTGATAATGGATCATAGAAAAGTTTCAGTGATTTGATATGATAGATTTCCAAATAAATAAAGGCGGAAGCAAGTAACTTATCCACAGCTATACTAAAATATACTTTCAACAATAAATAAAGTCGGGAAGCGTTTCGAAAACGTTACCCGACTTGTCCTCATTATTTTGGTCCTTTTAACATCATTATCTCACCAACTTTTGCATAATCATTTCCAGCTAAACTGATCCTCTATAATTTAGTTCATCCCTATATTGAAAGCTAAAACTATCCACTTATACTTAATTCAAATATTATAAATCTGAGATAAGAATGTAAAAAAAATTAGATAGACTCTGCAAAAATACCGATCTTCTTTAATAATTCAATTGCTTGTTCTTTTTCGTTTTTTGATAAACTAGAAAATATCTTAGCCATTGCTTTTTTATGTTGAGGAAAAATTTCCTCCATTAATTTTTTACCCTTTTCTGTTAAACGTCCATAAATAACACGACGATCATTAGGGCATGCAATTCTTTCCAAATAGCCTTTTTCCTCTAATTTATCAACAACGTACGTAATACTACTACTTGCCAGTAATACTTTTTTTCCAATCAGTTGGATTGGTTGCTCTCCTTTATGGTACAAAAATTCCATGACACCAAATTCTGTTAAATTTAGTTGATAGCTTTTTATGTCTTTTACTACCTGTTTTCTAACGGATTCTATTGCACGGCTTAAAACAACAAATAATTTCAAGGAAAGTTCTTCATCATTTTTATTAGTGTTGTCACTCATACCTTTTCCCCTTCACATTTGCCTCTAATTCGTATTAATTATATTTGAGGCTTTTTCACTTGTCAATAAAGTAGAAATGACGACAATAATTTGCCGTCATTTTTTAATCATTATTCACTTATTCTTGGATCAGAGAGAAGTCTTTCTACTTCCTCTTTATGTCTTGTTTCATCAGCAATCATATCTTCTAACTGCACAACCAATTCTGTTAAACCAAGTTCTTCTGCTTGTTTTTTCCTTTTTTCATATCTTTCAATTGTTTCAGATTCTGCTTGATGAACTGCTTCAAGTAAATCTTTCACCTCAGTCGGTTGTGGTACTTCAGCTGCTTTTGTTGTTGGAGTCCCACCTAATGCGATGATCTTTTCTGACAAATACATAGCATGTCCAAGTTCATCCGTAATTTCTTCTTCAAAAAATGGTTTTAACGCAGAACGATATAACCCTGATACAGCTGAAGCGCTGTATGTATACTGAATCGCTGCTCCATATTCATGTGCTAAATCCGTGTTTAACCCGTCAATTAATTTCTCTTTTTCATTTTCCATTTCACTCAACCCCTTGTTTAAATTTTTACTACAGCATATCATTCCCTAAATTAGGAAATTCAAACTAAATTGTACTAATAAAAGAGCTGAAAAAATTTTAAAAAATAAAAGTGAAATACGAACTTCAGTAGCTGTTCTCTAAAACGACCCACACGGATCTGACCACTGACGATCAGGTAGTGTATCGTTGTTCGGAGCACGTGATGTTTGTCGCCAGCCCTTGGCTAGCAATTTCATTCATGTATTTATTATTCCCATTGAAAAGGTGTTTCTTGATACACATAATAATTTAACCAATTATAAAACAATAAATGCGTATGGGAACGCCAAGTATTTAATGGTGTTTTATTTGCATCATTATTTGGAAAATAATTCTCCGGCATATGAATATCCATGCCCTTAGCTAAATCACGCTCATATTCATCACGAAGCGTTGTTGCATCATATTCCAAATGTCCTGTTACCATAATGTGCTTGTCGTCTTTTGATTTTAATAAAAAGATCCCCGCATCATCAGAAACAGCTAATATTTGCAAATCGGGATGATTTTTTATTTCTTCCGTAGCCACTTCCGTATATCTAGAGTGTGGTGCATGAAAGACATCTTCAAAACCACGAACTAATTTTACTGTCGGATCAAGAACAGTATGTGTATATATACCGGAACATTTTTTTGGTAGTTCGTATTTATCTATCCCGTAATGATGGTATAGTGCGGCTTGTGCTCCCCAACAAATATGAAATACTGACGTAACATTCGTTTTTGTCCATTCCATTATTTCTACCAGTTCATCCCAATAGTTTACATCTTCAAACTGAAAATGTTCAATAGGAGCCCCTGTAATAATCATTCCATCAAAACGACGATCCTTCACATCATAAAAAGTTGAATAAAATGTGTCTAAATGTGATTTACTTACATTTTTAGATACGTGTGTAGCCGTATGTAAAAATGTAATATTTACCTGTAGCGGCGTATTTCCAAGTAATCGTAATAACTGTAATTCCGTTTTTTCTTTTTCTGGCATTAAATTTAAAATAGCTATATTTAGTGGACGAATATCTTGCGTTCTAGCACGATCTTCATCCATCACAAAAATTTTCTCCTCTTTTAACAACTTTCGTGCAGGTAAACCTTCTGGAATATTTATTGGCACCGTTCTCTCTCCCTTCTTTATCTAATATTATAACGCTTCAAGTTATAAATATCACCATATAAATAATTAGACTTCACGTCATTTTCGTTACGGTTATCACTTGCAACTAAAAATAATATATGATAATCTAACAACGTAATCTATATGACCGTTTTGTTCATTTGGTCAATACTTATTAATAGCGGAGGGTATATATGGCATTCGACCGAAGACAGGAAATATTAGATGCAGCTACAAAGTCTTTCTCTTTGTTCGGCTATAAAGCAACAACAATGGATCAAGTTGCAAAACTAGCTAATGTTGGAAAAGGTACTATTTACACTTTTTTCAAAAATAAAGAAGATTTATTCGACGAAATTATTACAAAATTAATTTCAGATATGGAAAAAGCGGCATTAAACGCAATTGATGAAGAAAATTCATTTCGAGGAAATGTACACCAAGCACTATACAAAATGTTAGAATTTCGTCTTGAACATCAATTAACGATTAAACTTTATCAAGAAGAACGCGATATTGGTACTCCAATTGTGCACGAAGTCTTGCAAAAGCTAGAACAATCTATTCTATTATTTATTCAAGAAAAAATAGAACGTGCAATTAAAAAGGGTGAAATTAAGCAATGCGATCCTGAAATCACCGCATTTATTTTACTAAAATTATATGTCGCACTCATTTTTGATTGGGAAAAAAATCGGAAGCCACTTGAGAAAGCAGAAATTGCAAATTTATTTGAGCTTTATATTTTTCATGGATTATCTAATAAGTAGGTAGTCCATCATTTTTTCACTGGTTTGACCAATTGGTTAAAGCGGTCAATAGTTTTAGGAGGTAGTTATGTTTAAATCTTTATTTAGTAAAGAATCATTAGCCGTTTTTAAAGACAAAAAATTAATGATAGCCATTACGGCAGTTATTTTTGTACCAATTCTTTACGCTGGTATGTTTTTATGGGCATTTTGGGATCCATATGATCATTTAGAAGATGTTCCGGTTGCCATTGTAAATGAAGATAAGGGATATGAGTTCGAAGGAGAGTATTTAACGCTTGGAGATGAACTTGTCGATAATTTAAAAGAAGAAGATGCATTTGACTTTCATTTTGTTGACAAAGAAGTCGGATACCAAGGGCTAAGTGAACAAGACTATTATATTTTAATAGAAATCCCTGAAAATTTTTCCAAAAGTTCAACTACATTAATGGATGATTCACCAGAAAAATTAGAATTACTTTATGTTCCAAATGAGAGTTTTAATTTTCTCGCTTCACAAATTGGAGAAACCGCCATGCTCCAGATAGAAATGGCGTTAGAAGAGAAAATTACCGAAACGTATGCAGAAACTATTTTTGATAAAATTACTGAGGTTGCAGACGGTTTAGAAGATGCTAGTGATGCAACTAAGGAACTACATGATGGTGCTGGTGAGTTAAAAGATGGCTCGGAAAAATTAAAAGACAATTTAAAAACACTTGCTGAAAAGTCAATTGAATTTACCAAAGGAATTGAAACTGCTCAGACAGGTGCAGGTGACTTAGTTAACGGAACTACTACCTTATCTGAAGGAATCGCTGAATTATACGATAACAGTAATAAATTAAAGAATGCTTCTGAAGATCTACAATCAGGAGCGAATAAATTAGCAGATGGCATTTCCGTTGCTGATGGTGGAGTAAAAGAAATGCAAGGAAAAGTTCCACAGCTTATTACTGGTACAAAACAAGTAAAAGATGGATTAAATACATTTTATGAAGAATTACCAAAAGCAATGGCCGGACAGATTGATAAAAAACTAGAAAAAGGTTCAGAATCCATATTGGATGGTTCGAATCAATTACGAACTGGCATTGTAAATGGATTAGAAAATAAATTAGCCCCAGAACTTGCAACAGGTTTAACTGATGGCTTATCGCAAGGTCTAGCAGCAGGAGTTGTGAATGAAGCAAATTCATTTATTAGTGCCGCCCCCGGACCAGTTTCAAATACGATTGCAAAAGAAGTAACAACTGATTTAAAAGAAAAAGAGACTGAGAAAAAGAATGAACTTCTTCAAATTTTACGAAATGCAGAAGTGCCGGAAGATACTCTTCAAGAAGTAGAAAATAAATTAGATGAATTTGCGCCAGACTATAATCAAATTGAACAAATGATCGAAAGCAAATTAACAGTTGTTTTGGAAGATGCCTTAAAAGATGTAAAAATAACGCAAGACCAACAAAAGCAATTAGAAACAATGATCAAAACACAGATTAAAGACGGGATTGAAAATGGTGTAAATGACGCTGTAAATCAAACTGTCGTTAGTGTAAATGCTGGTTTTGATGAATATGAGCAAGCAGTTACTAATGGATTAAAAGATGCAACAAATGGGTTAGAAGCACAAATCAAACAGGCACTAAATGAACCTATCGGTGAATTACAAGGTGGACTTTCACAAATTAATGACGGACAGTCTTTATTACATGGTGGGATAAATCAACTTGCTGCTGGTACAAATCAACTAAAAGACGGTTCTCAACAATTAATAAGCGGACAAAATAACTATGTAAATAATATGTACAAATTTACAAATAGTTTTTCTAAAGCGAATGACGGTTCGATTGAGTTAGCAAAAGGTGCAAGCAAGCTCTATAGTGGCATGTTTGAATTAAAAGATGGTTCTATTCAACTTAGTGATGGTGCACACCAACTATCAGATGGATCGAACGATTTATATGATGGAATGATTTCGTTAGTTAATGGAACGAGTGAATTCAATGAAAAAATGCATGAAGCAGCAGATGAAGCCGGTGATGTACATGCATCAGAAGACACTCATAATATGATGGCTAACCCGGTGCAAGTAGAGAATGAAAAAATAAATGAAGTGCCGAATTATGGAACTGGATTTACTCCATACTTTTTATCCCTTGGACTATTCGTAGGAGCGCTACTGTTATCCATCGTTTATCCATTAAGGGAACCTTCCGTTGTTCCATCAAGCGGTTTTAACTGGTTTCTAAGAAAGTTTCTTGGTTTATTCACAATAGGTGTACTACAAGCACTTATCGCATGTGGTATCTTGTTAATCGGGTTAAAAGTTGAAGTTCAAAGCATACCGTTGTTTATCCTTTTTGCGATTATAACGAGTTTAGTATTTATAACACTAATTCAGTTTCTCGTTACATGCTTTGATGATCCAGGCCGTTTTATGGCAATCATCATTCTCATCTTACAGTTAACAACAAGTGCTGGAACATTCCCATTAGAATTAATTCCGAAAGCATTACAACCAATAAGTGCACTACTGCCAATGACGTATACTGTTGCCGGATTTAAAGCAGTTGTTTCAAGCGGTGATTTTGGTGTAATGTGGCAAAATGCAGGTATATTACTTCTCTATACTATTGTGTTCATGTTATTAACATTATCCTATTTTATCGTCATGCATAAACGTAAATTTGCGACATTAACTAAATCGGAAACAGCTTCATAAACTTAGAAAGTGACCGTTCATCAGGTCACTTTTTTTGTTACAACAGTCCAAATGATTGTCGAATGGTTTATTCACAATCTATCCAGAGACCTGGGGATATCATATTAAACTGTTGCGGGATCAATGTTTTCACCTGTTCATCGTTTTTGTGGATAAGTCTGTGGATTATGTGGATAAGGTGGATAACTAATTTAATTATACTCACAAACCTTGATTTTACTTGGATTCTATCAAACAATCACGTTCTTAATATCTAACACTTCTAATAATTAAAATTATATAATGTCCTATAAGTAAATAAAATTAGTTATAATCATCATGAGTTATAAAGTATACTTTCTCTTTATTTCTTGTTATGATACATACAAGATTATATCTAGTGAAACACTATGAATTTGAGGTGAATTACTTGCAGGAAACATGGGCATTTTTAGACACTGGGCATCATGATGCAGCAACGAATATGGCTATTGATGAAGCATTACTTCAGTGGCATAGTGAAGATAAAATACCTCCAACGCTCAGGTTCTATGGTTGGAAAAAACCAAGTCTTACTGTAGGACATTTCCAAAATGTTAATAAAAGCATCGAGTTTTCAGGTATTGAAAAACACGGTTGCGATTTTGTTCGACGTTTAACAGGCGGGAGTGCTGTATTACATGATGATGAGTTGACATATAGTATTGTTGTGAGTGAGCGTCATCCAAAAATTCCTCACTCTGTCAATAAAGCGTATTATATTTTGTCACAAGGATTACTTGAGGGCTATCGCTCTTTAGGAATTGAAGCTGACTTTGCTATACCTGAACGAGAATTGTTCAAAGATCGTTCTGCGGTTTGTTTCGAACAACCAGCAATTTACGAAATGATCGTTGACGGCAAAAAAATTTCAGGAAATGCACAAACACGAAAAAATGGTGTATTACTACAACATGGCTCTATCCCTATGAGCTTCGATTCGGAGATGCTGTTTGATTTATTTAAATTTTCATCTGAAAGGCTTCGAGAGCGCCAACGTAACTCTTTTGTAAAAAAGGCAATTAGTATCAATGATATAACTGGGAATAAACATACATATGAGATGTTAAAAGACGCATTTTTAAACGGTTTTACAATGAGTTTACATATACAAGTTGAACCATTAAAATTGACAAATGAAGACTGGCAATACATTCATTTCTTAGCAGAGACAAAGTATAAAACGGATGAGTGGAATTATAGAAAAAAGAAAAAAGCAGGGAGTGTTTCATCATGACTCAGAAGCAAGAGTATTTACGTAAACCCGATTGGTTAAAAATTAAAATAAATACGAGTGACTCCTACAAAGGTTTAAAGAAATTAATGCGGGAAAAAAAGTTAAATACTGTTTGTGAAGAAGCGAGATGCCCGAATTTGCATGAATGTTGGAGTGAGAGACAAACTGCTACATTCATGATTTTAGGAGATACATGTACGAGAGGCTGCCGCTTTTGCGCCGTAAAAACAGGACTTCCAAACGAGCTTGACTGGGGTGAGCCGGAACGCGTTGCTGACTCTGTAAAAATAATGGGGTTAAAACATGTCGTGATCACAGCTGTTGCCCGTGATGATTTAAAAGACGGTGGAGCTGCTGTATTTGCTGAAACGGTTCGTCAAGTACGTAAAAAAAATCCAGGTACAACAATTGAAATTTTACCTTCTGACATGAAAGGTGATTATGAGAGTTTACATACATTAATGTCGTCTGAACCAGACATTTTCAACCACAATATTGAAACGGTTCGCCGCTTAACAAAACGTGTTCGCGCAATCGCTAAATATGACCGTTCACTAGAACTTTTACAACGAGTGAAAAACATTGCTCCAAATACACCGACAAAATCGAGTATGATGGTTGGTCTTGGCGAAACAAAAGAAGAGATTTTAGAAGCGATGGATGACCTTCTCGCCCATGATGTTGATATTTTAACGATTGGCCAATATTTACAACCAACGAAAAAGCACTTAAATGTGGAAAGATATTATCATCCAGATGAATTTAAAGAATTAGAAGAGATTGCACTTAAAAAAGGATTCAAACATTGTAAATCAGGACCACTCGTTCGTTCTTCATACCATGCAGATGAACAAGTGACTGCTGCTGCTGCACAGCGCAGAATCCAGTACATGAAGGGTTATGAAGAATCTGAAAATAAGGCAGTAGACTTTTCATTAGTTGATATGTTGCGATCTGATTCGTAAGAAATTATAAGGCTGTTGAAATCTTCAACAGCCTTATTTCATGTGATTTTTAATTTTTCTTTGAATAGAAGTGCAAGTATGGATTGCGATACCCTGCTGTTTCACCTTGAATAGGTATGCGAGAACTCCTTGCGTTACCCTTCTCTTGAGTGATCAACTCGAACGGGCACGTGATAAGAATTAATTCTTTCTTTTAGAGGAACACGCACTTTTAATGAATATTCGAAAAGATACTGTAATTTAACCACTACAACGAATTTTTAGAAGGGCACGTTTAATACGGAATTAACTGCTACTTAGACGTTTTTTCCTTACACCTGCTCTGGACTTGATATCAAGCCGATAAATAAATTTACATTTGACTCTTCCATACTAATCGTAAATAAAAATGGTCGATTGACATCCATATAAAAGTCGTCTCCAATAATGGCAGAGGTTGTTCGCATTTCCACTGAAGTTGCCGCAGCAGCTTCCGATCCTTCCTCATTAACATTAATAAATGTTTTTTGTTTCACTTTATGAATCCACAAAGGAGCGTTTTCTTCGATCATCTGCGAAAAATCTGCTTCTTTATTATCAAAAGCTGAAATCATCCCTAATTGTTGTAAAGACTCATTTAAAATTGTTTCATATTCAACTTGAAACTTAGGTAGCTTTATCATGCCATTTGTTTCTTTAAATTGTGTTTGCAACTCTTTCCAACTTTCAGAATTCATTTCTTTAGCGACTTCACCCAACGAAACACCTTCATTAGGGAGAATGACTTGCATATTCATTTCCCCTTTTCCATAGGGGAGTTTTACTGCTTGAAAAGTTTCATTTTCTACATATTCTAGTTCTTCTTCCAATACCATAAAAGGTACATCCATTTCTCTTTCAGGTGAAAAGAACGTTGAAGTCTTTGTATTTCCTTCATCGAATTCATATGTCCATTTTCCATTAAAATATAATGCATTTATTAACAAAGTAACCATATCTGGATGTAAAGGGGCTTCAATAATTTCTTCAATCTTACCATCCGTAGAGTCATTTACCCAATTGTTAATTTGATCGACAGAAGTAGTATCAAAGACATTAATTTCAAAGATTTCTGCATCGAAATAATCGATCGCTTTTTTCTCAAACGCTCCCGTAAAATGATATTCTTCGTTTAACCAAATTGAATTTGCAATCGAAAGTTCGAATCCCTCTGAATCTTTTGTCAACATATCCACAAGCGCCCGATTCGCCTTATTAATTTCATCCACAGTTAGTCCATTCAGTTCCAGTACCTCTTCCATTTCCGCTTTCGTCTTTGCTTCCGCACCATTATATGCGATTAATAATGCCATAAGAGCACTCGTCGGCGAAATGAAAATATTCCCGTTTTCATCTGGATCCATTTTATCAAGCAAAGAAAACCCTAGAATGTTATTAGGTTCAACAAGCTGTTCATAATCCTCCACACTTCCGGAAACAGCATGGCCTTCTCGCTCCTCTGATTCTTTACCGTTTCCACAACCAACTGCCAACAACAGCATGAATAAACTTATAAATAACTTAGCTTGTTTCACTCTAATCCTCCCTCTGTTTTTGGATTTGTGATAATGCCCATAAACAATATTGCACCTGTTTTATCATCTGTAATCGCAATAAAAAATGGCCGATTTACTTCCATATAAAATGTATCTTCTACAATTGAAGATTCTCTTAAAACTGCTATTGATGTAACTGCAGCGGCTTCTGTTCCTTCTTCATTCACATCTATATACGTCTTTTGTTTGACTTCATCCACCCACAATTGTTCGTTTTCTTTAATTATATGTCGAAAATCTGCTTTTTTACTATCGAACGCATTCTCCATTCCCAACTGTTTTAACGGTTCATTTAAAATCACTTCAAATTCAACCTGAAACTTAGGGAGCTTAATAATACCATTTTTTGCTTGAAATTCTGTTTGGCAATTATTCCAGTTATCCACAGTGAAATTTTTAATGATTGTATCTATGCTTGAATTTTCACGTGGGAGAAAAATATTCATACTCATTTCCCCCTTCCCATACGGAAGCTTTACCGCTTGGAATGAGGGGTTCTCCATATAGGAAAGCTTTTCATCTAACACCATCATCGGTACTTCTACTTCTTTTTCTTCTGTATAAAATGGAACCGCTTCCGTTCTATCCACATCAAATTCATGTTTCCATTTCCCTTTAAAATATAACGCATTTATTAACAGTGTCACTAAATCAGGGTGTAAAGGAGCTTCTACTATTTCTTCTATTTTATCTTTTGTGGATTCACTAACCCAGTTATTAATCTTATCGACAGAGGCATCATCGAAAACATCTATTTGAGAGATTTCAGCTTGGTAAAAGTCTCTTGTATTGTTTACAAACTCCTCTTTTAAATTAAACTCTTGATTCAACCAGATTGAATTTGCAATGGAAAGTTCAACTCCTTCCATGTCTCTATCTAAGCTATCTAAAAGTGAAGCCGCATCCTGATTCAACTCATCAACTGATATTTCGTTTAGTCCGAGAGCTTTAGCTATTTCATCTTTCGTATCACCCTCTGCCCCATTATATACCATTCCTATTGCGAACAATGCACTCGTAGGTGAAATAAAAATATTATTATTATCATCAGGAGTCACTTTATCCAATAAGGAAAAACCTAATTCATTATTAGACCAAATCAACGTTTCATATGTATTCGAGTTATCCACATCTTTTCCTTCACTAGAGTTATCCACATTTGTTAAAGAGCCACAACCGGCAACTAGAGTAATAACATAAAAGGATAGATAGAAGAATAATCGTTTACTCATAACATAATCCTCCCACTAATGTTTATATATAAATAAACATATTAAATGTATTATGTTACTATAAAGTTAATGTTCTTATATTCTACTTTAGAAAGGTCGTAGCGATTCATGCAGTTTCCAGAACCAAGTGAAAAAATTTCGTCCAAAGCGATTACCGTTTGGCGCATAAGAGATAGTATTTCCGCCCTTATTCAATTAATCATACTTTCTATCCTGTTGTTTGCGTACTATTATTTTAATTGGTATAGCTGGATCAGCGTCATTTTATTTATCATTATTGGTTATATTATTTTATATACGATTTATAAATTAACAATCTACCCAGTTTATTTACAACGGACATGGCGATATGAAATCGATAAAGATCATATTCAGATTAAACACGGATACTTTCATAAATACCACGCTATCGTCCCAATGACTCGTGTAGAATATGTCAATACGAATCAAGGACCGCTCCTTAGAAAATTCGGTTTGTCATCGATTACGATTGGAACGATCGCTTCTTCTCACGATATTCCTGCGCTACCTGTTGAAAAAGCAAAAGAGCTCCGTAACAGAATTGTTTATTTAGCGCAAATTGATGATTCACTAGAGAACAGTTTAGAAATGGAAGATGCAAATGAATGAACAGCAATTGATGCAAACAAGGCAACATCCTTTATGGATACTCTACCAAATTGGTTTATCGGTAAAAGAAGTAATCATCCCCGTACTTATATTTTTTGTCTTTAATATTCGTAACGAAGCACTCTGGGTTAAATTAGGGTCTATTGCGCTTATACTATATATTATTTTTCGTATCGTTACAATTATATTCCAATGGAAGAATCATACATACTTATTTACAGATAAACATGTTGAGGTCAGGGAAGGTAGATTTGTGTCCAATAAAAGATATATTGCATTAAATCGAATTCAGAGTCATCAACAACAAACTTCCATTTTTCATCGTCTATTTGGTCTTACCTCATTATCTCTGATAACGGGAACAAGTTCGGACAATGCGGTGATAAAATTTGAAATGATTTCAAGTAAAGAAGCGGAGCGAATTAAGCGAATTATCCAAGAGAAAAAACAAAACACCCCAGAAGAGATCGAACTAAACGAAACACCAGCAAAGGATAAACGAAAACTTCATTATAAAATTTCCTTCAGAGAAATTTTTCTAATTGCTCTAACTTCTATTTATGTAATTGCAATTTTTCCGGTACTTGTATCCATTTATTTAAAAATCGACGAGATATTCAAATTAGAAACGGTTGCTTTACAAGTTTTCTCTTTTTTAACAGATTCATGGATGTTGATCACGATAACATTACTGTTTCTTATTGTTTTCGCCATCGGTTCAGGTGTCATCATTACTTATTTACGTTTCGGTAATTATCAAGTTTCTTCCGATCATGAGCAAATCTATATTTCACGTGGAATTTTTAATAAAACATTTTACACGATTCCTAGAGAAAAAATTAACGGTCTCTTAATTGAAAAAACTATCCCAAGAAGGTTCTTTAACGTTGTGAAAGTCAAAGTCGTTAGTTTAGGAGATCTATTTGATGAAAGTGAAATGGAAACAGATACCCTATTCCCTTTTATCGGTGAAAGTAAACTAAAGGAGCTACTACCAGAAATTTTACCATCATTTAAGTTGCAGGAAGAAATGAATCCTTTACCTAAGCAGGCGCTTTTTGTTAATTTAATTCAACCGAGCTATTTGTTAGTCATTGTCACGTTTTTTATCTTTTTCTTTTGGCCAGAATTTTGGTTTGTTCCAGTTATTTATGCATTCTCGCTCATTTTTTACCGGATTGCTAAAACCTATCTGACAAAATATGCACAAACTGAAAAATGGATTCAACTTCAAACAGGTGTGTTAGTAACAGAAACTTTTCTTACAAAACGGGAAAAAGTAGATGAACTGGAAGTAAACCAATCTTGGATAGAACAACAATTAAGACTTGCTACAATTAGTATAACTTCAAGAGCAAAACCAATCCATATCTCTACCTTGGAACATTTACCTGTTGAAACAGCAATAGAATATTATCTGTGGTTTAAACAGGAAGCAAGTGAAGATAAAATGAATAAAAATCGACAAGTGGACATATAGAACCACTTGTCTTTCAAGGATATGCTTTCAATTTTTTAACAATTTCAATTAATCTACAAAGTGAAATTTTTGACCAAGGAGTTTAGAAGTTGTTCTTTCTCTAACGGATTCTCTACTGTCTTTATAATTTCTTTTCTTTTCTCAGAAATGGTAGCTAGTTTTGTTCCTATGTCATCGCTAATTACATCTCGTAACAAATCTCGTATTTTTTTGGCTAGACTAGGGCTTGCTCCGTTTGTTGATACTGCTATATGCAGATTATCTTTTTTTAAGAGGGCTGGCATGATAACATTCGCTAATTGTGGCTCACTAACATTTAAAACTAATTGATGCGGATGACAATTCAATGTAACTTCTCGGTTCGTTTTTATATCATTTGTTGCAGCAATAACAAAAAAAGCATCTATTAGATCGTGTTTTTCAACTGATTTTCTTTTCCAAATGATCGGTTTAGAATCGACTAATGCGCGAAGGCTATTTGTCAAACTGAGGCTAATCACTTCAATGGTTGCCCCAGTTCCGAGTAAGGATTGGACTTTTCTTTCGGCAACTGTCCCTCCGCCAATAACAGTAACACGTTTTCCCTTCAAATCGATCATGGCTGCAAAATATTCCAATATAATCATCCCCCTTATCTTAACTTTTTATTTACATGTTCGACAAAGAATTTAGAAATTTTCTCGTTCCAGCCGATGTTCTGGCATAAAATAAGTGTTTGCTCGGGAGCTTGTGTTTCCTGAACTTTCTTTTCTAAATGCAACATTAAAAGACCTGTGAACAATAAATAAGGTACAATGAAAATGCATTTTGCGCCACTTTTGACTTCTTTTTGCAAGCCTTCTTCAAGTGTAGGGTTCTGTGCAGCAATATAACAAACATTGATCGACGATACATTGATCCTTTCATTTAATAATTCTTTAATGTTTTTGAAATCAGATCGAATGCTCGTGTCTGTGCTACCTCTCCCTACAATCAATACTCTGGCGTCCTCTGTAATATCGTGTTCTTCCTCGATCCGATCAACCAATGTATCAATAATTGATTCTTGAACGCCAAATGGACGTCCATATGAAAAAGTGACGTGAGGATACTTTCTTTTTGCTCGCTCAATCTCCATAGGCAAGTCATGCTTTGCGTGACCAGCTTCTAGCAATAAAATAGAAACTACTACGATATGGGTCGCTCCTTGTAAGACACATTGTTCAATTCCTGCTTCGACTAATGGGGGTTGCAATTCAATAAAACTAATGAGTTGAATAGGGGCGCTTATTCGATCAATCTGTTTGCTAATAAATTCCTTTGCTTCTTGTACCCCTTCCTTCAATCGGCTACCATGAGCGACATATAAAACGGCTTGAATAATGAACACCTTCTTTGTAATAGGTTTAACGTACGAATCTTATTTCATTTACATTCTCTACTTGCGGATAAAACCAACCTATCTCTTTACTTAATTTGACAACGTCTCCTATAACAATAATAGATGGGTTTTTAATATTGTTCCTCGATGCTTTTTGTGCGATCGTGTCGAGTGTTCCTGTTACAGCACGCTGATTTTCGGTAGTCCCCCAATGAATTATTGCTACAGATGTATTTGGATTTTTCCCATGTTTAATCAGCTGCCTGCAAATATATAGCAAGTTTTTCATGCCCATATAAATGACAAGTGTATCGATCCCCTTTGCAAGACTCTCCCATTGAAAATCTTTTATAGAACCTTGGTGCCCGGTGATCACCGCAAAAGAACTACCATAGTCTCTGTGGGTAACAGGAATGCCTGCATAAGCGGGAGCAGCTATACCTGCAGTAATACCAGGGATAATTTCTAATGGAATTTGATTTGAAGACAAATATTCTGCCTCTTCTCCGCCTCGCCCGTATACAAACGGGTCACCACCTTTCAATCTAGTAACCACTTTTCCTTTTAAAGCATGTTTCACAAGTAAGTGGTTGATCGTTTCTTGCCGAATTGCATGGTGGTTTGGTTTCTTCCCACAAAAAACCAATTCTGTTTCAGGTTTTGCAAAGGCAAGCAGTTGCTCGTTAATTAATCGATCGTAGAAGATAATGTCTGCTTCTTGGATAGCACGTTTTCCTTTTACCGTTATTAATTCTGGGTCGCCTGGACCAGCCCCGACGATATAAACTTTTCCTATATGCATACCGGACCTCCTATGTTATATGAGACATTTTTCTTTCTTCATTCAAGTATTTTATTTTCTTTCAAATAGTGAATAACCATATTGGCTCCCTGTTCAATCGATAATTTATCTGTCTCAATAATTAGCTCAGGGCATATCGGCTCTTCATATGGAGAACTGATTCCTGTAAATTTTGGAATAATCCCTTCCCGTGCTTTTTGATATAATCCTTTTGGATCTCGCTTTTCACATATCTCGAGCGAGCATTTTACATAGATTTCAATAAATTCCCCTTTCTTAAAAAGTTTTCTGACACGCTCCCGATCTGCTTGAAAGGGAGAAATAAATGCTGTCAGAACAATTTGCCCGCTATCGACAAACAAATTGGCAACTTCCCCAATCCGGCGAATATTTTCCTGCCGATCTTTGTCACTAAACTTAAGATCCTTATTCAAACCATGCCGAATGTTATCTCCGTCCAAAATGTAGCTTCGTCGCTTGTCTTGATATAATTTATAATCGACCGCATTTGCTAAGGTTGATTTTCCGGAACCTGATAATCCCGTAAACCAAACAACAGCTCCTTGATGACCATGAACTTTAATCCGATCTTCCTTTGTAACAATTGGCAGATGCCATGTCAGATTATTTGACATGTTTTACGCTCCCTTAACATTTTATTTTTTCATTCATTCCTGCAATCAATGTTTCAATCACTTCCGGTCTGCTAAATTCTTTCGGAGGATGCTCTCCATTTCGCAGCATGTTTCTTACTTTTGTCCCAGACAAAATCAAATGATCATCCGAATGATGAGCACAAGTTTTGGCAGTTGCCATGTTTTCACATGCTTTGCAATAAAAGCTATTTTCAAATTTTAATATATTCAATCCCAGTTCGTCTTCATACTGGCTAATAAGTTCTTGTGCTTCATACGTCCCGTAATAATCGCCGACACCAGCGTGGTCTCTGCCAACGATGAAATGGGTGCAGCCATAATTCTTTCTTACAATGGCATGAAATATTGCTTCTTTCGGTCCGGCATATCTCATTGCTGCTGGAAAGACAGCAAGAAGAACACGGTTTTTAGGGTAATATTTTTCTAATAAAACGTGATAGCTTTCCATTCGGACATCTGCAGGAATATCATCAGCTTTTGTTTCTCCAATTAACGGATTTAAAAAGAGCCCATCAACTGTTTCTAAAGCCACTTTTTGAATGTATTCATGCGCTCGATGAACTGGATTTCTCGTTTGAAAGCCGACAATTGTTTTCCAACCTACCTGTTTGAATGTGTTTCTTGTTTCTTTCGGGTCAAGATGAAAGGATAAAAAGGCTTTTTCAAGTCTTTTCACTAAAATGATAGAACCACCGACATAAATAGATGGACGGTCAAATAGTTTCCTGACGCCTGGGTGACTCGTATCTTCTGCTCTATAGACCGATAACGCTTCTAACCGTTTATCTGGTTGATAGATATCAGAAATGGTTATGACCCCATATATGCTTTGATTGAAAGTAAGTTTTACTTCTTGCCCAATCGTTAATTTTTCAGCGGTCAGAGCATCTATTGGAAGTGTAATCGGAATACTCCATAGTAAACCGTTCTCCAATCTCGTATTAGTAATGACAGATTGATAATCCTTTTCCCCTAGAAATCCTGTTAATGGACTGTACGCTCCATTAGCTATCAATTCCAAGTCGCTTAAAGCAATTGAATCCAGCTCAATCTCAGCTTCAATCTGATCTGTTTTTTTAGAAACATCTATACGATCAATAAGCTTTCCGCCATGTGGTATGCTTAATTCCATTTTAAATTCTCCTCTGCTCATAATTCCGTTCATTTTTTTCAATTCTTAACAAAATCAACATTCCGATAAAACACTGACAATCGCAAGTGAAGTATAAAAGTCATTTTCGATAATAAACTTAAAGAATGTGTATGCAATAACAAGTGATAATAAGGGGGAGACAACCCATATCGCAACTATTTTTTTTATAATGTTTCGTCTGAAAATATTTACTCCTTGTTGGGATGCGCCTATACCTACAATTCCAGAAGTTGTGATTTGTGTCATCGGTACAGGAATACCATATAGCAATGCTACGATGACAAGAATTGTACTTGTAATCGATACGGTCACTCCTTGGATTAAAGACAATGCCGTAATTTTCTTTCCATTTGTTTCAATTGTACCCCCACCTAATAACATCGCTCCGAGTGCAGCAAATATCCCTCCCAATAACATCCCATTAGATGTAGAAAGCACTCCTGCACCAACAAGAAGACCAACAGCATTGGCTGCATTATTCATTCCAGCAGAAAACGATTCTAAGAAGCCTATTCCAATGACAAATAACAAAAAAATTCGAGTATTTTTTTCATGCAACAATGATAATTTTTTTTTATACTTTTCTATCCATTTTCCTGCAACAAATGAAAAGACAAACGCAATTATTTGCTTTTTACTGCATCTGATCCGTACGCTATTCCCATCGATGCAGCAGCTCCACTAGCCCCAATATTCATAGCGAAAAAGATGGCTACCGCAAACGCTATTGCCACTAACATGCTTATCACAAACTTTTTTCGTTAATATGAATGCAGTCCACATTCTGTTTTATTTAAATTAGCCCATCTCCCAGATCTAGAATTGTTTGATTCTGTCGCTGGAACCGTGCATTTCTGGCAACCGATACTTGGATATCCTTTATCGTGCAACACGTTATAATCTAATTGATGAAGCAATATATAGGACCATACTTCTTTCCAAGTCCAGTGAATGAGCGGACATATTTTAATCGATTCGAAGTTATCATCTTTATTCAAATAATTTGTCTTACTTCTCTCGACTGATTGTTCTCTACGTAAACCGGATATCCAAGCAGATATCCCAGTTAGTTCCCTAGCTAATGGAGTGACTTTTCTAATTTGACAGCATTTATTCGGTGAATTTTCCCATAAATTGTCTCCAAAAGCTTCTCTCTGATCAGCGAGCGTCATTTTGGGTTTGATTAGTTCGATTTGAAGTTCAGGATATCGTTTTTTTACTTGATCAATTAAATTATACGTTTCTTTAAAATGAAGGTCTGTGTCTAAAAAAATAACTTTCGCATCCTTTTTTACTTTGCTGATCATATCAATCAATACAATACCTTCAGCTCCAAAACTGCATGAATAGACAATATCTTGCTCACTATATGTTTTAAAAGCCCAGTTCAATACGTCCATACTTTCTTGAAAAGATGTTTCAATTTCCAATACTTTCTCATCTTTCCAAGTGAAATAAGTTAAAGGTTCACTCATTTTTTTGACTCACCTCTTTTTAAAATGTCAAAAGGCGACTTTTACTGTTAACATCCAACAGTAAAAGTCGCCTCTAGTTTTTCTAGTCAGCATTACTTCAATCTAACTTTTTCATTTTTCTCCAATTGGATAACTTTTCCGTCTTGAACAACAATCGTAATGGAACCGAAGGATAAAGTGCTTAACATTTTTAAAATCTCTTTGTAAAGATTTTCATCTTCAACGTTCTCCCTCATTTGAATACACCCCACAACATTATTATTCCTATCTATTTACTTGGATTATTATATATAATAATACCATCTTTTTTTATATTGTCTAGCGTTTTCCAAAATTTACGATTTATTTTTTGTAATCAGTTATGGAAATTCATTCCATTCAACACTTCTTCGACGTATCCTTTTCGAATGACAAAATCTCCGAATCGCTCATTATCTTGTTTTGTTGTTGCATAATCATCGAATATTGGTTTTAAAGCTTCTATAATTCCTTGTTCACCTATACTTTCTTTATATAATTTGCTCAATCGTTCCCCTTTAAAACTACCACCGATATACAAATTATATTTTCCTGGCGCTTTACCAATAAAACCTATCTCAGCTAAAGCAGGACGAGAACAACCATTTGGGCAACCCGACATACGAATGGTAATCTCTTCTTCGCTCAACCCAGCTTCCTCCAATAGTATTTCTAATTTTTCTAGTAAAGAAGGAAAATATCGTTCTGACTCGGCCATCGCCAATCCACATGTCGGAAACGCAACACAGGCCATGGAATTTCTTCTCAATGCCGAGTTATTTTTCCCATCAGCAATATTATACTTTTGAATTAATTCATTAATCACTTCTTTATTCTCAGGAGCTACATTGCCGATAATCAAATTTTGGTTTGCAGTCAAACGGAAATCTCCAGTGTGCATCTTCGCTATTTCTCGTAGCCCTGTCATCAACTTATAGTCATCCGTATCTTTTATACGTCCATTTTGGATAAAGATTGTTAAGTGCCATTTTCCATTACTTCCTTTAACCCAGCCATAACGATCTCCGGTATGGTCAAAATGGAACGGACGTGCTTCTTCCAATTTCCAGTCTAGTCTACTTTGAAGTTCATCGATAAGCCAATCTAGCCCTCTAACATCTATCGTGTATTTAAAGCGAGCGTATTTTCTTATAGAACGATTTCCGAAATCTCGTTGAATCATAACAAGTTTCTCTGCAACATCCAATAGTTGATTTGGTTTGCAAAATCCAATAACTCGGGCAAGCTGTGGATACGTAGCAGTGTCTCCATGCGTCATTCCCATTCCACCACCAGCCGCTACATTGAACCCAGCGAGCTTTCCATCTTCTATAATGGCAATAAAACCGATATCTTGTGAATATACATCCACATCATTGGAAGGTGGAACAGCTACTCCAATTTTAAATTTCCTTGGCAAGTAAACAGTTCCATAAATAGGTTCCATATCCTCTTGTTCTTTGCTATCTATTGCCTTTTTTCCATCTAGCCATATTTCATGATATGCTTTTGTCTTTGGGGAAAGATGCTCACTAAGTTTTGCTGTCCATTCATATACTTCTGAATGGATTTCAGATTGATAGGGATTCGGGTTACACATAACGTTTCGGTTCACATCACCACATGCGCCTAGCGTAGTTAATAACGTATCATTAATTTCCTTCATGATGCTTTTCATATTCCATTTTATAATACCGTACAATTGAAATGATTGTCTTGTCGTTAATCGCAAAGTGCCATTTCCATACTTATGAGCAAGCTCATCCATCGTAAGATATTGTTCTGGAGTAGCTACCCCACCTGGTGCTCGCACTCGTATCATAAATTGATAAGCCGGTTCTAATTTTTGACGCTGTCGCTCATTCCGTAAATCGCGATCATCTTGCAAATAACTCCCATGAAACTTCATTAACCGATTATCATCATCCGGAATTCCAGCACTTATTGGTTCTTCAAGCATTTCCTTCAAGGTTCCCCGCAAATAATTGCTTTCTCGTTTAATCCGTTCTACATCACTATGGTTTTCACTCTGAGTTTCTAACACTTTGTTATTTTTCAAGGTAAATCTCCTCTCTTTTGATTGATAAATTAACTAAGAGCTTAATAGACATCTCTTTGATAACGTTTTTCCTGTTGCATCTTAGTTAGATAGGAGTTTGCCCCCTCTGAACTTAAATTGCCTTCTTGTTGAATAATATCAACTAATGTTTCGTGCACATCTTTAGCCATATTTTTCTCATCTCCACACACATAGACAATGGCACCTTCTTCTAACCAATCAAATAATTCCTTGCTATTTTCCTTCATTCGATGTTGGACATATACTTTATGATCAGTATCACGGGAAAAAGCTACATCCATTCTTGTTAAAACTCCTTCTTTAAGCCATCGTTGCCATTCCACTTGATAAATAAAGTCGGTAACACAATGTTGATCTCCAAAAAACAGCCATGTCTTTCCTTCTGCACCAATCTCTTCTCTTTCTTCTAAAAAGGAACGATAAGGGGCAACACCAGTGCCAGGGCCAATCATTATTATTGGTATATTTGAATCGGCAGGCAATCTGAAATTTGGATTGCGATGAACATAAATATTAAGAGTATCTCCAACATCAACTCTTTCAGCACATTGGGCGGAACAAACACCATTCCGTTGTCGCCCGCCCGCATGATACCTGACAGTTCCGATTGTTAGGTGGACTTCATCAGGGTTTGCTTTATGACTGCTTGCAATGGAATACAAGCGAGCAGGCATTTTGCGCAGTAGGGAAATTAGCTCTTGACTAGAGATGCCCGTTAATGAAAAGTCCTTAACTAAATCCAATAAATCATGATTCTGAATATATTCTTTTAGATCTTCATCATTTTCAGGCCGAAGCAAGTCTCTCAATTTTTCGTTACCAAATTTCTCATTCACTTGTTGCAGCAATGGTTTTGTCAATACCGTTATTTCATAATAATGAAGTAGCGCCTTCTCAAGCGTATGTTCTTCTTTTTTAATCGTAAGAAGTTCATCTGACGTCCACTTCATCTCCGTGATCAACGCATCGACAAGTTCAGGGTCATTTTGCGGATAAACCCCTATACTATCTCCGGGCTCATACTGAAAATTTGAACCTTCAATTAACAGTTCTAAATGTCTTGTTTCCTTGTTAGACCCTCTTCCATTTAAATTAAAATTTTCTAATACTTCTGCTTTAAATGGATTTTTTCTAGAATAAAGAGTAGTAATTTTTTCTGTTTCTGTAGCGGAAGGAAAACTTACCAATTCATTGACATTGCTTAACTTTTGGAAAGAACGTTCCACTTGTTCATACCATTCAGAAGCAGGTTCATCATAGTCTAAATCGCAATCGACCCTAGGACAAATTCTTGTTGCACCTAACTCTGCCAATCTCTGATCAAACTCTTTTCCAGTTTGACAAAAAAACTCATAAGAACTATCCCCTAATGCGAGTACCGAATAATTTAATTGTTCAAGTTTCGGAGCTCTTTTTCCATGAAGAAATTCATAAAACGACAGGGCATTGTCAGGGGGATCCCCTTCTCCATGTGTGCTCATAATTATAAGCAAGTTTTTTAGCTTTCGTAATGCATTTGGTTTAAACTCATTCATCGAAGTCAATGTTACGTTTAATCCTTGCTCTTTTAGTTTGCTAGAAAAATCCTCAGCTAATTCTTGACCATTGCCAGTTTGCGAACCGTATAGAACAGTGATTTCCTGTACGGTTGCAGCATTTTGCTTGGGATCCGGAGGGTTTGCTAAAGCAATGCTTGCTGCCGCTTCATTTGAATGAGGAACAGCAGCAAGATACCCGCTTAACCATGTACATTGTTCTTTAGACAAATTTGTTAATAAATGATTCAATAACTTGATTTGTTCTTGATCAAATGGACTGTTTACTACTTGCAGTTGCAATTATTCACACCTCACTAATGTATTTTTTAACTGACATAAAAAAGAGGCGATTCTAATCCACATAGATTAGAATCGCCTCTAGTTCATCTAGTCAGCGAAATAATGAGTAGCTCATTTATTTAGTTTGATTTTATCCATATTATTCCGATAAGTCAAGTAAAGTTTTAAAAACATTACGAAAACTTGTATACAGCAAGGAAATCTTTCAATATTTAATATTTTTAAACGTTTTTTAATGTCTAGATACCAAGAAATAAGTTAACGGAGAGAATAAGAACCGCAAAATATGATATCATTTATTGAATCTGTGCGCATAAATTAAGACTAGAAAAATAGAATAGCTTATGTAGACTATGCTCCTACACTAAAATCAATTATAGGTGAAGTCTCACAATTTTTATACAACTAAAAGAGCAAAATTCTTACTTAAGGAGTGTTTGTGTTGCATAAACTCATACATACGATAACAGATCATATTTCAACCAAAAAAGGAGCATGGATTACTCTAGCTATTTGGGTCTTACTGACGATAATTTTATCGATGGTCGCTCCAAGTTCTAATGACTATTCCGTTAACAATGTTAGCCAGCTTTATCCAGATACTAGTCCATCTGAAGAAGCCCAGAAAAAGGTAGATGAATATTTTAAAGAAGATGATGGAGTTCCGGCTATCCTCGTCTTTGAAGGTGAAGAGATTACACTTGATGAGCTCGGTGTCCTTACAGAAGAACTGTTCGAAAACGACATTCCATACGTAAAAAGTGTCATACCTTTACATTTGTTACCACCGGATGCTGCAAGTACGTTCTTTTCAGACGATAATGAGGCGGCATTCCTACCGGTTTTATTTGAGGAAAATTTAACATCTAAAGAAATTAATGTTGGACTAGAAGAGATTTACCCGATATTAGAATCATATCCCGATTTGAAGGCTTATATTACCGGTCCTGCTGGAATTGCTGTTGACGCAACTGATTTATTTTCACGTGCAGACCTTGTACTTTTATTTTCGACAGTTGGAATAATTTTAGTGCTATTAATCTTTACTTATCGTTCACCGCTACTCGCATTAATACCACTAATCGCGGCTGTTTTTGTTTATGCAGTTGCCGATCGTTTACTCGGACTTTTAGGATTAAGCGGGGTCGAACTTGCTAGCCAATCGCTATCTATCATGATGATTTTACTCTTTGCGGTTGTTATTGATTATTCTTTATTTATTTTTTCTCGCTTCAGGGAAGAATTAAAAAAATACGCAGATAAATATGAAGCAATGAAATTTGCTATGAGAGAGATAGGTATTCCAATCTTTTATTCTGGCTCTACGATTCTGTTAGCAATGCTCGTTTTATTTGCAGCAATATTTGGGGATTATAAAAATTTTGCCCCTATTTTTAGTATTGCAGTTCTTGTCGTTATGTTTTCATCTGTAACGCTCATTCCGGCGTTATTTACGTTGCTTGGAAGAAGAGCTTTTTGGCCAAAAATTCCTAAAGTTGATGATGAAGAAGTACGTACTTCTTCCCTTTGGAGTAAAGTAGGGCAATTTGTCTCCAATAAACCGGTTCTTTCTGTTATAGCGATTCTACTATTTCTCATCATATCATCGAGCAACGTCTTTACTATTACGTATGAATATAATACAATGAAGTCTTTTCCGGATGATATGCCTTCCCGGGTTGGATTTGATATATTAGAAAATAAATTTAGTAAAGGTGCACTCGCTCCAACAACTGTTATTTTTGAAGCGGATGAAAAGGTGACAAATGAACAACAACAAGAGATTGCAAATCTTTTAGAGGAAAAGGATTTGGTAGATTCTGTCCGAATATCAAATATAACGGATGATGAACATGTCATTCAATACGATTTAACGTTTGAAGAAGACCCATATGATGTAGCAACGATTGACGCTTTAGAAAATATAATGGCAGATGCAAATGAACTTGTAGCTGCAGCAGGTGTAAAAGGAGAGTTTTATTTTGCTGGAGAAACTGCCGCATCGGTCGATAATCGTAATGTAAATAACCGAGATTTAGTCGTCATCGTTATTATTGAAACGATTTTGATCTTTTCTATGTTAATCTTTTTAACAAGATCTGTGAAAATTTCAATATTAATGATAAGCACCATTTTAATTTCATTTTTAGCTGCTCTTGGTGTAGGTACTTTCTTAAGTGGTTATGTTTTCGATGTTCATTCGATCAGTAATCGGGTTCCTGTCTATGCGTTTGTCTTTCTCGTAGCACTTGGAATAGATTATAACATTTTCCTTGTGTCGAGGTATTTAGAAGAAAAGAAACATTTTCCTGTAAAGGAAGCAGTAGCTCGAGCAGTCTCTCATACTGGTGGAGTCATTTCATCAGCAGGGATCATCCTGGCTGCCACGTTTGCAGTGTTAATCACTCAGCCTGTAGAAGTATTATATATTTTCGGATTTATTGTTGCAATCGGAATTTTAATGGATACATTTTTAATACGGGGAGTTTTAATGCCAGGATTACTTATCCTTTTTGAGAAAAATGAATATATCCGATTAGACGGAGAAAAAAGTAAACTTTAGAAAACTTGGCTTATCGCCAAGCCTTGGCGAAAGCCTTAGTTGCACTTATGCAGTAGGAAAGTTTTATACTTTCTTATCTGCTAAAAAAGGTGATTGATTTTTAAATCGTCACCTTTTCCTTGATTTTATTCAATAAACTTTCCTAACAGTGGTTCCCAAGGATGACTTGATATGTTAATTTTTGGTCGAGAATCGCTGGATCATTCTTTGCAATCATTTCTGCTTCTGCTTAACTATCTGTACTCAGTTATGACTAACCCACCAGTATGATCAATATATTGACCGGCAGTGATTAACTTTATCTTTCAATTTCTCTATGAGTGCGTGTTCAAATAGGAGAATGAAAAAGAGCGAGCAGTTCGAGGCGGCGTATCTCCCGGCAACGGAACGTATGCAGTTAAATACATGAGTAGCGGAAAAGCAAGCCAACGAAGAAATGCGATGTGTCATTTTCACCGGACTTTTTGAACATCCTCTATTTATTAGATAATCACGATAGGCTCAAAGTTCTTGCTCCCGATGAGGCACCCTTCTATCCAAGCCTCGCCTTTAAAATATAAGATGACGACTTTCAATGAATATTTCCCCTTGAAATTTTTCCAGATTAGTATAACGTCTTTTTCCAACTTTAATCATACTAGTCCAAGATTTTGGTAAAAACTCTTTCTGTAACCCCTTTCATTGATGTGCTTAAAAAAAATCGTGGATACCCCACGTTATTTAGTTAACTCATCCTTTATCCGCTCTATTTCATCTTTTGACAAATCTGCAACAGCGATTATTTGCTCCTCGTTCATATTAAGTTGCAACATTCTTTTTGCTACTTTTTTTCTTTCTTCTTTTTTTCCTTCTTC
>NZ_JAXHDD010000049.1:0-29099 GCF_037072025.1 Pseudogracilibacillus sp. SO30301A
TTAGGAATTAATTAAAGACATTCGCCAAAAAGGATATTCTGTAAGTTATGAAGACGTAGTTAATGGGGTGTCTAGCATAGGAGCACCAATTTTTGATCATTCCGGTAACATCATCGCTTCCATCAGTTTAAGCAGTACATCGCAGAAAATTCCTCCAAGTAAAGAGAATGAAATCGCCCAACTAGTTGTAGATGCAGCAAATAAAATATCAGCAGAGCTTGGTTGGATGGGAAATGATAATAATAAGGAATTTTAGGAAAGTTATTCAATCTAACTATGTCACAATACTTAGAATATCACAGGAAGACGCAAGAAAACAGCCCCCAACACTAATTGAGTGGGGGGGCATCGTATTATTAAGATAAAAGGATAAGAAAAAGAATATTGTAGGCATTTTTAAGTCGTATTTAAAATTAAGTGTGAAGTGGAAGAAAATTAATGGAAGAGAAGGGATAAATCAATGATGCAGATGAAAATTTTGTAAAATATGAAAAAAAGGGAAGAAAAAGGTTTGGTAGAAGGAATAGAGCGTGTTGAAGAAAGAATTAGACATTGGGCTAATAATGGAGACTACAAAGATGTAGTCTAGACGAAATAGAACAATTAGTAAAAGGGTATGTCAAGTAAAGTGTGTAAGTTAATTTGATTTACTAATAGTTTAAACATTACTATAGGTGATGCACTCACTTTTACTTTTCATTAAAACACAAGCACCCAATAATGTGCATTAGCACAAGCCACAGCGTAGCCGATTACCGTTGACCGTAGCGACCGATTCTTAGTGTTCGCAGAAAGGGGTCGGGGTCCCACCAGTGCATGTTTAGAATGGATTTGTCCGTGTTATCATTTTTTTGCTGGTAAGCCTTTAGGCGTTATTTTTAGCTTGCCTGCATAAAGACCACTAAACGGATAAAAGCAAGGTCAATGGTGGCTTCGTGATACGAGCGCCTTCGCGTCCCTCCGATCAACAAAGCATTGTATGAAAATTCATTCATAGTTGCTCTTTTAAACCTTCAATCTCTACTCTGTCTAGTTGTGTTAATTCCGCTATCTCCTTTATGGAGAAACCACGTTTTAGCATTTTAAGGGCTACTTCTATTTTGCCTTTTTCCAATCCTTCTTTCAATCCTTCTTCACGACCTTTTTCCTTCCCTCTCTCTTCATACGAAATCGGTATTTCCAATATTTCCTCCGCATTTTCAAGTTCTTTCGCCTCTTTCATAAAAATCTCCTCCTCTTTTGCAGTTAATTTTAAATACGTTTCAAAGAATCCATACAAAAGTCGGTGCTCAGCTTCATTTAATTTCAAACGCGTTAATATACGCATGAATTCAAGCTTAACTTGCACCCGCTCATCTTCTGAATAACCCATTTTGCTTAGCAAGGCGGCCGATACTGGGTTGTCTTTCTTCATAAACTTATGCCAATTTTGTTTTCGCAAATGCAATGTCAAATAATGAAAGCGCAATATATTTAAATTTGAAAATTGCATATTGAAATCATCTTCTTCCCAATCTTCCTCATAACTAAAAATAGCTATTGGAATAATCGGCATAACTAGTTTGTTATATAGTAGGCTAAAATATTTAAACATTCTCTTATTAAAATTCGCCTGAACATAACTTTGCGGCTCAACATGAACAACAATTAACGTATCCGTTTCTTTCCACTTAACCTCGACTACGATATCAAGTTGTCTTTTTTCGCCATCAATCAGATCTGTAAATACTTCTTCAGACAGAAATTTGACAAATTGAAAATCAACTTGCTCATGAATTTCGGGGAAAAATGCTTCTAAAAATTCCTTAAAAAAAGTACGGATTAGTTGCTTGAATAATTGATCATGCTTTGTATATTGTGGTGTTTTTTCTTTGATTTGGAAGCTCCGTGATAACTCATTAAAAGGTATTGCTTCAACAGGTTTTATTAAATTCATTATAACACATCCTCACTGTACTCATTCATGACAAATTCATTCTTTTTTCCAATCATAGAGCGAATCCGAATAAGCGTCAAAAGGGTAAAAATTGATTTTGACCCATAGTATATTGGGGAAGTTTTAAAAATCCTCTTAGAAAAACTTCACTTTAATAAGGGGCTTCCACCATAAAAACATAAAATAAGCAAAAAAATCGCTCCACTAGTTATAAGAAGACACAATCTGTGCAAATTTCACAATATAGATTAACTTTAGTGAAAGAAACAAACTGGATGATTTTAAAATAATAGGTATAGTTTATTGAAGTTATTATTAAACATCATTTTAAAAAAGAAAATTATAAATTCTAATCGGATAGTTTCAAGCTCAAAATCGAAATTCTTTTCACATCTATTTATTTCTATATTTATTTTTATGTGCTGTTAAATAAGGTGTTCAGATTATCAGTCGAAAAGCTATAATAGAGCAATATAATTTTAAAAATATATAACAACATTTCAAGGAAAGATGTATAAAAATGCTCATAGATTGGTGAAGAATGGGTTTATATAATTTCCAAAAAATCGGTAAGGTGAATCCCAAACCTAATAATGAATATAGCTGCCCATTCTTCGTTGATTTTATTTCAGTTAGGTATGGAACCTCCAATTATTATTTTTCTTCTCTAAATTATAATTTGAGCAAAAGTTTTAACCCATCCGCAAAAATATTCTCTGGAATACTTTCTTCATCTACATAGGATTGTATTCCAATTCCTATGTCCAGAGATAATAGTAGGAAAGCAAGTTTATCAATGGAAACTAAGCGTTTCTGATCATCGGGTTGATAAAAAGCTTTTAAAATATTTGTCATTTGTGATCTACTTTCCTCTAGGATAGGTGCAAGTTTCTTACTTACACTATCATCTCGCATGGCATATAATAAGAACTCTAACTTTAAAATACTCCAGTCTTGATTTTCTTTTCGCTCGTATTGGTGATTATTTTCAATCATATTTATAAATTCATCCAATGAGTCATATTCCTCTGCTATTGCTTCTAAACTTTGTAAGTCCTCTTTTTGATTTTCCTTAAAAACAGAAAGGAATAAATCATCCTTTGAACCAAAGTTAGAATAGATAGCACCTTTTGAGTAACCAGCTTCCTCTGCAATTTGATCAACAGAAGTACTATAGAACCCTTGTTTAGCGAACATTTCCGAGGCAACTTCTAGGAGTTCTTTACGTGTTTGTTGTTTACTTTCTTCCCTTGTTAAACGTTTTTTAGACATTTATTCCACCCTCTTGACAATTGTAATCATAGCATGTAATGTAAATACCAATGGTATCTGAATACCATTGGTATTAGAATACTATCACTTTCATGTGTATTTAGTATACCATAGGATAATAAAAATAGGGGGAAGATAAATGCTTGTTATCAATGATTTAACTAAAATCTATTCGGGTACTCCAGCAAACAATTCAATAAGCTTTACGGTTGAAAAGGGAGAAATATTTGGTCTTTTAGGCCCGAATGGTTCTGGAAAAACAACACTTATTTCACAAATTATTGGTTTCTTAAAACCTACAAAAGGCCATATTGAAGTTTCAGGCACAGATGTTATCTCTACACCCGATATGGCTCGTAAATTGTGTTCCCTACAGCCACAAGAAAACATCTCATTAAATGGTTTAACTCCTAGGCAAGCTATTGAATTGACAGGACGGATACGAAATGGAAATAAGCGTGAAATAAAAGAAAAGACGGATGAATTACTAAAAGATTTACAATTAGAAGAATGGGCAGATCAGCAAACAGAAAAACTTTCAGGCGGTATTAAACGTTTAGTAACATTTTGTATGGCAATAGTTGTTCCGGGAAAGCTCGTTATCCTTGATGAACCTACAAATGATGTGGATCCAATCCGACGAAAGTTATTATGGGAACAAGTACGAAAAGTAGCAAATAGTGGTGCTACAGTTTTACTAATAACACATAATGTATTGGAAGCGGAAAGGTCTGTTGATCGATTAGCTTTAATTGATAACGGAAAGCTGATAGGGGTTGGTACTCCAGCAAGTTTAAAAGGAGCATTCAATAAAAAGCTACGACTCGAATTAACATTATATCGTAAAGATGAAGATTTAATTTATCCCAGCTATGTTTCAATGATTAGTCATAATAAACAAAAGGTAATTTTATCTTTATCGAAAGAACACAGCAAGGAATTAATGGATTGGGTTTTTTCTTTGCAGGAAGCTAATAAAATTGAGGAATTTTCATTAAGTGCTGCTACATTGGAAGATGCCTATTCAAGCATTATAGGAAGTATAGGGCACCAGGAATCGGGGGAAGAACAATATGCTATTAGCTAAAAATGGATTTTTCCACTTGTTACGTTGGCAATTATTACGAATGACACCAGTATTACCTTTATATTTAATTATTCAAACATTGCTTGCAGTAGGAATTGTTATCGGCTTTTCTTATTTAATTCCCAATATGGATGATACGACTGCTCTTTATTTAACGACTGGAGCACCAACTATAATCTTATTATCAATCGGCCTTGTTTTTCTCCCACAAGGAATTGGTGAAACAAGGGCAGATGGAACGTTTACCTATATGCTTTCTTTACCTTTACCACGACTATACTATGTCTTGGTCGAGGCGACTATTTGGCTTCTTATTTCGTTTCCAGGTATATTTATTGCATTGTTTGTAGCATCTCTTCGGTTTGACTTACAGATTGTATATTCATATAAAAGTATTTTTACATTTATTTTAATTGGTTTAACAGCAATAGGCATTGGCTACACTATTGCTTTATGGTTACGTCCACTTATAGCGGAGTTAATCTCTCAAGTCCTCATTTTTGGAATACTTTTATTTTCACCAATTAATTTTCCGCCTGATCGTTTACCTAATTGGTTGGCTAAATTACACGAGTTTTTACCTATTCAATATATGGTTGAGTCTATCCGTGCTACATTAGCTCCTAATGATTTTGAAATAAATTGGTTTGGTTTTTTAATTATCGGTGGGTGGTGTGTTCTTAGTTTCGTTATGTGCTATTTTGCAATAACAAAGCGTAAATAAGTTTTAATTTTTTTCTTCTTATATGAAAACATCTCTTGTGAAATTAATTTTATAAATAATAGAACTAGAATCAGAATTATGACAATTAATATATAAACTATTATGCCTAGCTGCCTTATGTTCAGCTTGGCATTTTTTATGGATTTAACAATTTTTTAAGAAAATTACTCTTATTTTCGGCATTTCACAAAACACCTTGCTGAAGGTTATGAAAGGGAAAATCATCACCCACCTTTGCAGTTGCGAAGGGAAATGCATGATAGAACCAGATCGTACCGAGTGGCAAGTTCGTTGTGCATTTAATGCCTTTTGTAAACTAGTTTTGAAAAATGAAGCAATTAACATTTACAACAAAAGGAAACAAAGACAAGCAAAGGAGATGACAATTTCTGATCTTACACCACAAGAAAAAAATCAAATTTATACCTTAGATAAACAATATGAGGGAGAAGATGGAGAATTTTTTCAAGTGGCTGGAAAGAAAATCACTCCGCAATTACTTGCTGAAGCGCTGCGTAATTTGCCAATAGAAAAGCGTAAGACAGTTCTACTATACTACTTTTTTGATAAATCAGATATAGAAATTGCTGAACTACTAGAGATTCCTCGTAGTACAGTTCAGTATAGACGGACAAGCTCTTTTAAAAGGTTAAAGCGATTTTTGGAGGAACATGCAGATGACTGGGATGATTAATGCTAACACAAAAGACAACGAGGTGGTTTATTACCGTATCCAATTATTTTGGCTGCAAATAAGGGTGATCCAGAAGCGATGAAATACGTTATTTTGCATTATGGAAGCTATATGGCAAGTTTGTCTATGCGTAAACTTTATGATGAGCGTGGTAATACGTATTGGGGCATTGATGTAAACACACATGATCGTTTACGTTCGAAGCTTATGCAAGCTATTGTAGTTTTCAAGGTTTAATTAAATGGTTAGGTTTTCCCTTTCATTTATTATAAATTTGTTCTTTGACAAAGAAAGCACGGAAGACAACACCGTGCAGTATATACCCAAAAAATCAGATACGTTCTTCTGGTGGTGAGCCACTTGATTCAGACGCCATGACTTTCGTAGAAACGAGCGATTAATCTATGAATCTAATGCAATTGTGGTAGATTGCTGGCGATAACCCATCAGATAGGATAATGATACTCCTCTACCGTCATGGTTCGAGCGTTTAAAGCGTCGCAAGCTATGAGTAGAGCTGGAAGGAAACTAGTTTCATATGGGGTGATAAATTCATTCATATTAAAAAAAGTAAATCATTAGAAAGAAAACATGGCTTATCCCCAAGTTTTTATGGCGAAAGCCTTAGTTGCACTTATGCAGTTAGAAAGGATTTCTACCTTGTGGTGAAAAAGAGAACTGCTCACTTAAACAGTGACTTAGTGAACAGTCCTCCTCCAACTCTCTTATTTTTTCATTGGAATATGAACGCCGCGTTCTTCGGCAACTTCAAGTGCTCGTGCATATCCTGCATCTGCGTGGCGAATAACTCCCATTCCTGGGTCGGAAATGAGAACACGTTCGATTTTCTCAGATGTTTCCTTCGTTCCATCGGCAACTAATACTTGACCAGCATGGACAGAATAACCCATTCCAACACCACCACCATGGTGTAAGCTTACCCAACTTGCTCCACCAGCTGTATTTACTAGTGCATTTAAGATTGGCCAGTCTGCAACTGCATCACTGCCGTCTTTCATTGATTCTGTCTCACGGTTCGGTGAGGCAACAGAGCCACTGTCTAAATGATCTCGACCAAATACAATTGGCGCACTAATTTCACCACTTGCAACCATTTCGTTTACTTTTAGTGCAAATCGATGGCGGTCACCATAACCTAACCAGCAAATTCTCGCAGGAAGTCCTTGCCATTTAACCATTTTCTGCGCCATGTCAATCCAGTTTACTAAAGCTACATCTTCACTAAACATTTCTTTTACTAACTGATCTGTTTTATAAATATCTTCTGGATCACCTGATAATGCAGCCCAACGGAAAGGTCCACAACCTTCACAGAAAAGAGGACGTAAGTAGGCTGGTACGAATCCCGGAAAATCAAATGCATTTTCTACACCTTGTTCTTTTGCATAATGACGGATATTATTACCATAGTCAAACGTCTCTGCTCCCGCTTCTTGTAAAGCGAGCATTGCTCTAACATGCTTTGCGATTGTTTCAAGTGATAGCTGCTCATATTTTTTTGGATCTTCTGCTCTTAATTGAAGAGCTTCCTCATACGTCATTCCATTTGGAACATAACCATTTCTTGGATCATGAGCGCTCGTCTGATCTGTAACGATATCTGGAATGATGCCACGATCATGAATTTCCTGAAATACATCTGCACAGTTTCCGACTAAACCGATCGATGCCGGCTCACCTTTTTCTGTTAACTCTTTAACCTTCTCTAATGCCTCATCTAAATCTTCATAGAGAAAATCACAGTAACCTTCTTTAATCTTTCTTTCAATACGCTTCTTATCAACTTCTACTACTAAAATTACTGCTTTTGCCATTTTACCTGCCAGTGGCTGTGCCCCACTCATTCCACCCATACCACCAGTGAGGATGAATTTACCTGTTAGGTCAGGGGATCCGAATATTTTCTTTCCAGCCTCAACAAAACTTAAGTACGTACCTTGAAGAATTCCTTGGGCTCCAATGTAAATCCAACTTCCCGCTGTCATTTGACCATACATCATCAGACCTTCTTGATCTAATTTATTAAAATGTTCCCAGTTTGCATAGGCAGGTACTAAATTAGAGTTTGCAATTAATACTCGCGGGGAGTTTTCATGTGTTCTAAACTTACCAACTGGTTTACCTGATTGAATTAATAACGTTTCATCATTTTCTAATTCTTTTAATTCGTTAATAATCGCATGATAGCTTTCCCAGTTTCTTGCAGCTTTTCCGATTCCGCCGTAAACAACTAAGTCATCCGGATTTTCCGCTACTTCTGGATCGAGGTTGTTCATGAGCATACGCAAAGCAGCTTCCTGAACCCACCCTTTGCACGTTAATTCATTTCCTCTTGGTGCACGAATATCAGTAACTTTCATACTCATTTTACATCTCTCCTTTTAGTTTAAATGTTTTTTTAAAAGTTTTTTCCACGAAATTTTAACTTACCGCTACGGAAATACACTACGCTTTCATCCCACCGCAAAGATTTTCCGGAAAAGTAACAGGATCCCGCAGGAAGCGATTTTTGCTTCCAAGGAGCTGAAGTGTTGCCCGCGGAAAGCGTTCTGCCAGGAGCGGAAATCTACCTAGCGCCTACATCACAGTTAAGACAATAAGAAAGAAAAGCACATTAATTTTATTTCAATAGATAACTAGAAATAACCATTTTCTGAACTTGTGATGTCCCTTCAAAAATCTCCAAAATTCGTTGGTCTCTATACAGTCTTTCAACTGTATACTCCTTCATATACCCATATCCACCATGAACTTGTACTGCTTTATTTACAATTCTGTTTGATGCCTCAGCCGTAAATAGTTTTGCAATAGAAGCTTCTTTCGATAATCTGTATCCCTCTTTATCTTTTAGGCTAGCTGTAAAATAAGTGTACAGTCGACCTACTGCAAGATCTGTCTCCATTTCTGCCATCATCCACTGAAGACCTTGGAATTTAGAAATCTTTTGACCGAATGCTTCACGTTCTTTGGAATAGTTTACCGCTTCATCTACCGCAGCCTGTGATAGTCCGATTGCCATCGCAGCAATTCCGACTCTTCCACGGTCGACTACTTGCATTGCAATTTTGAAACCTTGGCCTTCTTCCCCTACAAGGTTTTCTTTTGGAATAATAACATTCTCAAAAATTACCTCATCGGTTTTTGCGCCGCGAATACCCATCTTGTCATCTCCAGCACCGAATGATAATCCAGGTGTCCCTTTTTCAACGATAAATGCACTGATTCCTCTGCTTCCTTTTGATGTATCTGTTTTTGCATAAACGACAAGTGTATCTGCATACGCACCGTTTGTAATAAATATTTTTGAACCATTAATAACATAATTGTCTCCGTCAAGCTTGGCAGTCGTTTTCATTGAAGCGACATCTGTACCACCGTTTGGTTCCGTAAGGCAAAACGCAAACAACTTTTCCCCTTGACAACCAGGAACTAAATATTTTTCTCGCTGCTCTTTATTGGAAGCTAAATAGAGACCATCGATTCCTAAATAATGGGCCGTTAAAATAGAACCGGTTGCTGCACAGCCATACGTAATTTCTTCTACTGCAATTGCCTCAGAAATTGCATCTGCTCCAACGCCACCATCTTCTTCCGGATAAGCAATTCCTAACAGACCCAGCTCCGCCATTTTCGGAATATGTTCTTCAGGAAAACGGTTCTCCCTGTCTATTTCCTCTGCTTTTGGTGTAATAACATCTCTTGTAAAGTTTCTTACCATGTCTCGAATGCTTTTTTGTTCATCTGTTAAATCAAAATTCACGGTTGATCACTCACTTTGCATTAAATTTCTGCTTAATAATATCGTTATGTTCACCTAAAGCTGGGCTCGGTGACTTGACTTGTATAGGTGTTTTCGATAATTTAACCGGGTTGCCCGGGATTCTAGTCTTTCCTGCTACTGGATGCTCAATTTCAAGTAACATTTCTCTTTCTTTTACGTGGTCACTTTCGCTGATTTCTGCAATATTTAATATCGTGGAGCTAGGTACTCCTGCGTCATTAATAAGTTCAACAGCTTCTTCAGCTGTATATCCTGAAAGCCATTCTTCGATAATTTCTTTTAATTCGCTTTCATTTTTTCCCCGCTCTATATCTGTTGAAAAGCGTACATCCTCTAACAATTCTTCTTTATTCATTACTTTACAAAGTCTTGCAAACAATGGATCATTTGCTGTTGCAATGACAACATAGCCGTCTTTACTCTCATATACATCAAATGGCGCACTAATCGGATGACGGTTTCCAACACGTTCCGGAATAACCCCTTCTGACGTATAGCGCATGACATTATGTTCAAGTAGTGAAAAAATAGAATCAACCATTGCGACATCTATTGCTTGACCTATACCCGTTCTTTCTCGATGGAAAAGCGCTGTCATCACGCCATATGCTGCGTAAAGGGCTGCACTCATATCTCCAAGAGATGCTCCTGAACGTGTCGGCGGGCTGTCTGGATGACCGGTAATGCTCGCAATTCCTCCCATTGCCTGTGCAACTAGATCATAGGCAGGCCTTTTCGTATATGGTCCATACTGACCAAAACCAGAAATCGAACAATATATTAATCCTTCATTGACTTCTTTCAATGTTTCAAAGTCTAATCCCAAACCTTCCATCACACCAGGGCGAAAATTTTCTACAATGATGTCTGCTTCTTTAATTAACTCCATTAAACTCTCACGGTCGGAAGGGTCTTTTAAATTCATTTCAATACTCTTTTTCCCACGATTCAAAAACATGAAATATCCACTTTCGCCATTTTGAAATGGTCCGAAATGTCGTGTATCGTCTCCTGTTTCTGGTCTTTCAATTTTAATTACTTCCGCTCCCATATCTGCAAGGAGCATCGTACAATAAGGTCCTGCTAGAACCCTTGAAAAATCCAGAACTTTTATTCCTTCTAAAGGTTGCTTCAATATAACTCCTCCTTACCTGTAAACGCTTATATAGAACGCTTTCATATCTTTATTTATACTTTATCAGAAAGTGTATTTTTTCATAGTTGAAATTCATACGATAAAGTATACTTTTATACTGTTATTTTGTGCACTATTAGGAAAGATAAGCGACAGAAGCAGTAATAATCAACTCATTTCGGTACACTAATTGGAATATCTGTTGCGAGAACACTTGGTATTGATGCAGAGAAAAATAAAATGGACGATACAGATTATAATGGCTACAATATACTTTGTGACATGGTATAGCTATATTATTTATTCGTAGATAAAATACTGTTTCTATAGGCACTTGGTGTCATCCCGGTATGTTTTTTAAAAACTCTACTGAAATACTGAGAAGAACTGTAACCAATTGCTTCGGCGATTTCGTATACGGATAAATTCAGATTCTGTAAATTTTCTTTCGCCTTTTTCATTCTTAATTCTGTTAAATAATCAATAAATGAACTTCCAGTTGTTTGCTTAAATATTGCACTTAAATAATTGGGACTTAAATCTACTTTTTCAGCAATCATCTCAAGCCCGATATCTTCAGAGTAATGTTCTTCTATATATTGCAATACTTCCTGTACCGATTTTAAAACTTGTTCATTATGTCCTTCATTTACGAAGCGAATATACTCATTAATAATTCCCGTCATCCATGTATCAATTTCAGCCAATGATTCAATTTCATGCAGTTCTTTTGCATGTTTAATTTGTAATGGCATCATACGTTTTGGGTTTGCCCCATTTTGCATGGCTGTTTTTGAGAGGGAAAATAACAAATCCAGAACTTGCAAGCGGAATTCTTCGGGTTGAAAATGACTATGAGCAGCAACCGAATGATAGATATTCTTCCAAATTGTATGAACAGCTGTAATATCTCCAAGTGAAAATTTATTTGTCATTTCTTGAATTTGAATTTTATACTCGTAATATTCAGGGGTTTCAAAGTAATCCAAGTCATCGATGTGAATGATGGAATTCTCTTCCTGAAACAGCCGATACGTCTGTGCCTGTTCACTTTCTTGATAGGAAAGATGTAGATTGCGAGCATCTTCATAATAATTTCCAATTCCGATTGTGACAGTGTAGTCTGTCTGTTTATTAATCTCTTCTCGTGCTTTTTCGGCATATTCTGTCGCTAATATCTTATATTTTCTTTCCTCTAATTGGACAGGCAAAGATAATAATATTGCAAATTTCTGTTGATTCACAAAAACCTTTAATGATTCATACTGTAAATCGCATGTTTTAATCGCTTGAAGAACTTCTTTTCTTAATGAATTTTTCCATAATTCGCCTTTATTCTTTACTAATTTGGAAAAATGATCAATACGAAATAGCAGTACAGTATTTGGAATCAATGAAAGATTAGCCAGCTGGCTTCTTTCCCATATTTCTTTTGCATTTTTCGTATTTCCATGCAATAAATCATAAGCCAAACTTGCTCTTATTGATTTAATCTTATAGTTTTCTTGTTTTCTCTTTTGTCTTTTTTCTCTTGTTATTTCTGTATAAGCATTTGTCAGAAGGTTCAATAAATCGGAGATAGGAAACGGAAGTGTAACACAATCGTACGCTCCCAGGAGCATTAATTTTTTCACTTGCTCAATAGAAAAGGTATTGTCCAAAAAAATAACTTTCGACATAGTTAAATTTTGCATATTGTTTAGAAAGTAGGAGTACTGCCTTTCCTCTATTTCAGAAATGTTTATGAGCAAGAGGTCAAATTTTGAGTAATCCGTTAAGGTCGTAAGGCTCTCAACAATACTTACCTGAAAATTCTCTCGATCTAACAGGTCTTCATAAAAGTTTCGGTGATTATAAATACCTAACGAAATCATCTTTTAGCTCACCTCTTACCTGTCTTTATTTTATTTAATGATTCTTTTGCCTGGTCATATCCAGCATCTGCATGCCGAATAATACTCATACCCGGGTCAACAACTAACACCTTCCTTAATCTTTCCGATGCTTCATCACTTCCATCGGCAATAACTGTCATCCCGGAATGTACCGAGTTACCAATTCCGACCCCTCCACCATTTTGAATACTAACCATCGACGCACCAGCACTTGCATTTAACATTGCATTCAAAATTGGCCAATCGGCAACAATATCGCTACCATCTAACATATTTTCAGTTTCTCTAAAAGGGGCAGCCATCGTGCTTCCTTCTGAATGGTCTCTTGTAATGGCGATCGGTGCGGATAACTCTCCTGATTTAACCATTTCATTAATTAAGAAACCGATTTTTTCTCTTTCATCATAATTCAACCAACAAGTTCGCGCTGGAAGTCCATAAAAATATATTTTTTCCTGGACAAATTGAATCCATCTTGATACCCGTTTATCGTGTTTAAATTCTTCCACAACAATTTCATCAATTTTATAAATATCATCTGGATTCCCTGATAAAGCGATCCAGCGACATGGTCCTCTTCCTTCACAGTAAAGCGGTCGTAAATATTCTGCTGCAAATCCAGGGATAGTAAAGGCTTTCTTATACCCTGCTTGGAATGCTTGTTGTCTTAAATTATTTCCATATTCAAAAACGATTGCGCCACTATCCATAAAACTAACCATCGCTTCAACGTGTAACAGTAAAGATTCTTTGATGAGCTGATAATAATGGGCTCGATTTTTAGTACGTAATGTTTTGGCTTGTTCCAAATTTAATCCACTTGGAATATATCCCATTAATAGATCATGTGCTGAAGTCTGATCTGTAACGATATCAGGAATAAAATTTAGTTTAAGTGCTTTCCGATATATTTCCGACACATTTCCAACTAAGGCAATTGCTAACGGTTTCTTGCCCGTTACTGCTTCATTAGCTACTTCAATCGCTTCTTCCAATGAGTATACTTTAATGTCACAATAATTATTTTTTAAACGCTGATCAATTTTATCTTCAGAAATTTCAACGACAATACAAACTCCGCCATGCATCGTAACAGATAAGGGTTGGGCAGCACTCATACCACCTAACCCAGAAGTTAATACTATTTTTCCGCGTAACGTATTGTCAAAATGCTTCTTCGCAATTTCACCCATCGTTTCAAAGGTTCCTTGTAAAACGCCTTGCACTCCAATGTATGCCCAAGACGCTGCGGTTGATTGACCATACATCATTAGCCCTTTATCAATTAATTCGCTGAAGTTCTCATCATTGGACCAATGCGGAACTAAAACAGATGAAGCATTCACAATTCTCGGCGAGCTTTCGAATGTTTTAAATTTTCCAACTGGTTTTCCAGATTGAATAAGCAATGTTTCGTCAGTAGCTAAATTTCTTAGTTCTTGAACAATTGCTTTTACAGCCTTGTGATTTCTAGCTGCTTTTCCTCTACCACCATAGACAATTAATTCTTTACTGCTCTCGGCAACACGAGGATCAATACTATTAAGAAACAACCGCAATAAACCTTCTATCTCCCAGCTCTGGCAACTCATTTCTGGTCCTGTTGGTGAAACCAAAATGTTTGGCATTTTTAAAACCTCCTTCGCCTAAAACTTTTACTTTGGCTCTATTCGTAAGTGTTGTTGTTGAATCTTTGTATTTGGTATAGAGAGACATGACAATATAACTTCCGCTACGGAAATACACTCCGCCAAGATAACATCCAACGATGAAAAGTATGGATTACCACTGTCTATGGTGGTTGTTTGTAGCGGAGGATCGTTGACTCCTGCGGGAAAACCAACAGAGGAATGCAGACTAAGAAACGCCACGTACTAATGTCTTCGTCTGCTCCTCTCGCTTACTCGTCGCAAAAAACATTGCACTAGTACATCCTGTGCGTTGGAGGCCCCCGCAAGAAGCGATTTTTGCTTCGCAGTTAAGAAAGTATAACTACTTTCTCCTCTCCTCAACTGGATAAGTGCAACTAAGGCATTCACCCAAAGGCTTGCACTCTAGGGCATAAGTGCAACATCACCCCTGTCTTTCGCCAAACAGATAGTCAAGACTAAGAACAGGCTTTGCGCCTAACGTCAGCATACCCCAATGAAGGGACATGCTTTCTTTAACGAATGCCAAGTTTTCTAACGAGGAGGCAGACCACCGTGCCCGCTATAAAGCAACGATTCGTAGCGGAAAACAACCAAGCGCATACTGCACAGTTTACGGGTTTTCTATCAAAAACACCAATCGAAACAACCTTTACTTTTTAATATGCCCATCTTCCACAACAACTTTACCTTGTTTAACAACAGTATGTGCATGGTTCATTCCATATTGGTAAGATAGCATTAGGTGATTTTTCACATCAAACATTGTAAAATCTGCATCCTTACCAACCTCAATGCTACCAATTCGGTCCGCTGCATCAATCGCATGTGCTGCGTTGATTGTTGTTGCCGTAATCACTTCTTCCGGGTTCATACCCATTTTCAAACAACCTAAATTCATAATGAACTGTAAAGATAATGTTGGGGAGGAACCAGGGTTAGCATCCGTTGAAAGGGCAACAGCCATGCCAGAATCGATCATTTTTCTTGCTTCCGCATAATCAGCCATTAAGAAAAATGCAGTACCCGGCAGCAATACACCGATAACATCATTCTCTGCCATCATTTGAATTCCCTTGTCAGATGCTCTTAGTAAATGTTCTGCTGAAACGGCCTTTACCTCAGCTGCTGTTTCCGCCCCACCATACGACTCAATCTCATCCGCATGAATTTTTGGTTTTAACCCGTATTTTTTTCCTGCTTCCAAAATCCGGTACGACTGTTCAGGCGTAAATACACCCGCTTCACAAAATACATCATTAAAGACAGCTAAATTTTTCTCCGCTACTACCGGAAGCATTTCATTAATGACAATATCAACAAATTCTTCTGGATTGTCTTTATAATCCATCGGAACGGCATGTGCTCCCATAAATGTAGATATCAATTCAATCTGATGGTCTGCATTCAGTTTTTTTGCAACTTCTAACTGTTTTAGCTCATGCTCTGTCGTCAGACCGTAACCGCTTTTCGCTTCGATCGTCGTAATTCCATTTAGCAACATTTTATCTAAACGAACGTTTGATTGTTCGTATAGTTCTTCAAAAGTCGCTTGTTGAGTTGCTCTGGTCGTCGCATGGATTCCGCCACCAGCATTCATAATCTCCATATATGTTTTACCTTGTAATCTCATGGCGTATTCATTTTCACGCGTTCCCGCATAAACGATATGTGTATGTGGATCAACTAACCCAGGTGTTACGATGCGTCCTGTTGCATCCACCACTTCTGCCTGATCGTTTAGATCCTGATACTCTTTTCTTATTTCTTCATCGGTACCTACTGCGACTATTTTGCCATCTTTTGACAAAACACTACCGTTTTCAATAATCCCTATCTCGCTCATCGCTTCTTTTTTAGCAGGTTTCTCAGAATGACCCTTTACTGTAATAAGTTCATCTGCATTCTTTATATATAATAGCTTGGACATTTATAGTTCCTCCTTGAAAATTTGCACCTTAATTTCTTTTAAATAATCATGTAACCTGTCAATATCTTGATGGAAAATTCTATCTTTTCTCAAACTTGGAACAATTTTATTTACCATAGTCCATTTTTCTCTTATTTTTTCAGATGCTTTTTCCACCCCTTTATATTCTAGCGCTTGCATTGCACAAATAGCTTCGATTGTTAACACTCTTCGGCTATTGTGAATAATGTTCGCTGCATGTCTTGATCCTATCGTTCCCATACTTACATGGTCTTCTTGGTTGGCCGAAGAAGGAATCGAGTCTACACTTGCTGGATGTGCGAGTGTCTTATTTTCAGACACTAAGGAAGCAGCAACATACTGCATGATCATTGCTCCGGATTGCAGTCCTGGTTCCGGACTTAAAAAAGATGGCAAATCTTCGTTTAACTGTGTATTAACGAGTCGTTCAATGCGTCGCTCAGAAATATTTGCTAATTCCGCCACCGCTACTTTTAAGAAATCCATCGCAAAGGCAATCGGCTGTCCGTGAAAGTTCCCACCGGATATGACTTTTTTTCCATTATCAAAAATAAGGGGATTATCGGTCGCTGCATTAATTTCTATTTCTAACTTCTCCTTCACATAATCCAACACTTGCCAAGAAGCACCATGGACTTGCGGGATACATCTGAGTGAATAAGCATCTTGAACTCTTTTTTCATTTTGGCGAGTCGTTAATTGACTTCCTTCTAACCATTGAAGCATTCTTTTGGCCACAGCCATTTGTTGCGGATAACCTCGAACTTCATGTGTTTCAGGTAAAAAGGCATCGGTGACCCCTTCGAGTGATTCGAACGTCATACCAGAAATCCATTCACTGTCAAATGCAAGTTGCTCCGCTTCAATATAGTTAACAACTCCCATCGCCGTCATCGTCTGTGTTCCATTAATAAGTGCCAATCCTTCTTTCGCCTGTAACGTAATCGGTTTAATTCCATGATCTTCTAATACTCCAAGCGCTGGAACTATGTCGCCAGACTCGTTAAAGACTCGCCCTTCACCAATTAACACTAACGCTAAATGTGCGAGTGGAGCTAAATCACCAGATGCACCGAGTGACCCTTGCTGCGGGATGACAGGAATAATATTTTTGTTAATTAGTTCTGCTAGCAATTGGACAACTTCAATTCTGATACCGGAATAACCTTTAATTAATGCATTTAGCCTTAACACCATCATCGCTCTTGCAACAACAGCTGGAAAAGGATCTCCAACTCCACAAGCATGAGAGCGAATTAAATTCAATTGTAAATCTGCAACATTTTCCTCAGCAATTTTTACGTTACTAAATTTACCAAATCCAGTATTAATACCGTATACAGATTCACTGCCTTTTGCAATGTTATCGACTGCTGTTCTACTTGCTTGTACCTTTTCCATGCTTTCTTTAGCAATTTTTATTTTTCGATCACCGTATAAAATTTCTTTTAATTCGCCAATCGTTAACGTATCACCTGTGAGTTTTATCATCACGTTGCCTCCATTTCGAATATGGGTTATTTTTTATATTTATCGTTCTTTTCGGCACTAAACAATTTATAGATTTTCCGGTAAATAAGAATTCTTTTGCAAAGCATTCTTATTTAAATTCATCATTGTTTCTGCTATTACGTAACTAATCAGTCTTGCTGTTTTTTCTGCAACATCGAAAGTTGGATTCACTTCCGACACATCAAAACTTAAAAAGTCTTCCAGCATTACGACATGCTCTGTAATTGCTCTTACCACCTTTGGTTCAAGTCCAAGCGGGGCTGGAGCACTAACACCTGGGGCGTAAGCTTGATTAATTACATCGGTACAAATTGTATAAATAATAAAATCTTGTTTTTTGGCAAACTCATCAATTTTTCTAAATGTGTTCTCGATCGGTTCAATCTCTTTTTCAAGAATATATTCCACACCAAATTCCTTAGCCGTTAAAAACAATTGCTCGGTATTCCCTAATTCCTGTACACCTATACATAGATATTCTGCGTTTTTATCCGTTTCTAAAATCTGCCGAAACATTGTCCCGGACGATGGTGTATCATCATTACGCAAATCAAAATGAGCATCTAAATTAATCATACCAATTTTTTTATCATTCCCTACCGCTTCTCTTGCTCCTAGATAATGGCCATAAAATGTTTCATGACCTCCACCTAAAATAATCGGTATATAATTATTTTCTAATAACTTGGCTACAACCTTACCTAAATGCACTTGTGCTCCTTCCAAATCATTATCGGTACATTGTATGTTGCCCAAATCTATAATACTTTTTTTTCCGTTATGATAAGGAATACTTGCAAGTAACTTTCTAATTTCATTCGGTGCTTTGGATGCACCGACTCTACCTTTATTTCTTTTAACACCTTCGTCACATTCAAATCCTACTAAACCAATGTTTTGCTCTTCGTTTTTCTTTAAGTCATTTACATCTATATTTTGAACTATTTGATGAATGCGCTTTCCTTTTGCATTCTTGTCTACTCTACCTGTCCACTCATAAAACAAATAAATCACCCCTGCCGACAATATCTCTTTATCCTATTGTATTTTACCCTATTTATTTATTCAAATACGATTTTTCTATAAATGTATAAATGAAAACTATAAATAAGCTGAGAATATGTGACAAAATTACATTAGGCATTTAATTTCAACGATAATTTCGACTTCTAACGGTATATTAAATGGAAGTGAGTTAGCTGATAAAGCTGTACGTGCATGTTTGCCTCCTTCACCAAATACATCAATTAATACTTGGGATGCTCCATTTATAACAGAAGGTAATTCTATGAAATCATCTGTTGAATATGTCAAAAATCAACAGTTTATCAATCGTTTTCACTCAATTTAAATCGCCATTTTCTCGTTGAATAACAGCCAAGCAATTGATCATCGTTAACCTTGCCGCTTTATAACCTTCCCCGATCGATAAATCTTTGCCAAATTTTGTCTTCATAAGCAAGCATCCCATTGATTCTGCAATCTTGTCCAGATGTATAGAGTACATTACCTCGAAATCGACACGGGACATAGAAAGCAGCAGGTTTGGGTGCGTTGATAAAGTAATTTCCAATTCTTTTAATCGTTCATATACATTCATTTGATTTTACCTCCATGTTTTATAAAAACTTTACTATAAGTGCGCGTTCAAAAAGGAGGATAAAAAAGGACCAAGAAGTTTGAGGCGGCGCAGTTTCGAGCAGCGGAATGTATGCATTTAGATACATGAGTAGCGGAGAAACAAGCATTCGTGCGAAATTCGCAGTGTCATTTTTACCGGACTTTTTGAACCTCCTCTATAAGTGTGCGTTCAAAACTCCTATGTCTTGCCAGACACCGCAATGTACGAAAATGGAGGCATGCGGTTTAATTTTGAGCTACTCTGTTAATCATGATATTACAGAGACTGTGATCATACAGGTTTTTAAAGATCACCTCTATCGCGAAGTACGGTTACATACAACCTCTTCACGTTTTAGGAGGATGCATGGCGAGCACCTTAGTGGAAACAAGTATGATATGTTAATTTTACTTACGATAGACATAAGTAGTCTCGAGGACGGAAACAAGTCCTAACAAATACGAAAGGGACAGTAAAAAGCATTGACTTAATAAGAATTATTTCCAAAAAAAGTAAATTTTTTTTTAAGAGGGGTGCTTTTTTGCGCCAAAATTAGAGCAGATGTCCATTTTCGTATAAAAAAGAAGATGACCAAGCAGTTCGAGGCGGCGAGCTTTAAGCAACGGAACGTATGCAGTTAATACGTGAGTAGCGGAAAAGCAAGCCAACGAAGAAATGCGATGTGTCATTTTCACCGGACTTTTTGAACAACCTCTATAACTATATAGCTTATTACTATAAAAGAGTTCTAATTTAAAAATTCATGCTATAATAAAGGCATAATTGGAAAACAATATTTCTATTATTTAAGGTTAGGTGATACATATGGATGAAAGACTATTACTATATTTCACCACATTAATTGATAAAAGTTCTTTTACAAAAGCAGCAAAAGCATTGCATATTTCACAGCCTTCACTTAGTTCAGCCATTAAAAAACTTGAAGATAATATGGGGCTTTCTTTAATTGAAAGAAGCACCCGAAAAATTTCTCTAACTAAAGAAGGTGAAATTTTATATAAAGAAGCAAAAAAGTTACTTAATCATTTTACATATGTGAAAGAGGAAATGATCCGTTTAAAAGATCAAGGGCCTTTAGAGTTGCAGATCGGATTAATCGAATCTGTAAAATCTTGGCTACCGAAAGTAATTTCATCTTACAGCGAAGCAAACCCTAATATCCACATTAAACTTATTGAAGTGCTCGGACTAAAACAAGTTGAATTAGCTTTACAAAACTATAAAATTCATCTTGCGATAACGAATCAACATTTTGAAAATGACGAAATATTAACAATGCCAATTTATAAAGAAAATTTGGTTACTGTGCTCCCAAAAGGGCATTCCCTTCAAAACAGCAAAAACATTTCAATCAATGACATAAAAGATGAAGAGTTTATTATTTGCCAAGAAGGATTTCAAACTCGACAAGATATATTAAATGCATTTCGAAAATCCGGTATTAATCCAAATATACATTTTGAAATTGAACGATTTGAAACGGCATGTTCATTAGTCGAGGAAGGCCTTGGCGTTACAATCGTTCCGGAAAATTATATTACTGCTTCAAATCATTCATCCTTTACAATTAAAAGGATCACAAATAATAACTTATCGAGAACGGTGTATATCGCATTTATGAAAAAACGCTACTTACCACCGGTTGTAGAAGAGTTTATTACTATAACAAAAGAGTTTTTCCAGACTAAAAAATGAACTCTAAACTTCATGAGTTCATTTTTTTCCGGAATCTTTATAGTTATACATTCACTTTTACATCATTTAGCACAAACTCAGGAACTTCTCCTTCGATTGCACGTATAACATTTAAGCAAGTCCGTGAGCGAAGTTCATACTCTGATTCAACCGATACGTAGGAAGAATGCGGTGTAACATATACTTCATCTAAATGAAGCAGTTCCAAATCTTTATTTGGCGGTTCTTCCACTAATACATCTAATCCTGCACCGGCAATATGTCCCTCTTCGATCGCACGAGTTAAATCAGCTTCATTGATGATAGCACCACGGCACGTATTAATAATGAATGAACCTTTTTGTAATTGTTTCATTCGTTCATAATTGATGAGTCCTTCTGTTTCCTTCGTTAATGGCACATGCAAACTTAAAATATTCGATCGCTCAAGCAATTCATCCAATGTGACAGATTCTACCCCGAGTTCTGAAAACACTTCTTCAGGTACAAATTTATCATGGGCGATGACCTGAACACCGAACACTTTAAACTTTCTCGCAACTTCTTTCGCAATCCGACCGAAGCCTAACAGTCCTACTGTTCTTCCTTTTAGGCGATGAATCGGTAACGTATCTAATGGATCCCACTCACCATTTCTTACTTGCTCATTATATGCTCGAAGTCTACGCACAACAACTAAGGCTAAGGCAATTGTGTGATCAGATACTTCTCCAATACAGTAATCAGCCATGTTCGTTACGTAAATTCCCTTTTTCTTAGCTGCTTTTAAATCAATATGATTAAATCCTACGCCAGAAGATGCGATAATTTTACAATTTGTTAGCTTAGAAATATAATCTTTGCCAAAATCAAAACCGACTTGAGCTACAATCCCATCCGCATGTTTTCCGAATGACTGAAAATCTTCTTGTAAGGATTCACTTCTCGTCACTTTAAACTCTATGCCATGTTTCGTGTAAATTTCTTCTTCTAATTCATGTGTAAACCACTCATCATCCAAGATCCATACTTTAATGTTCTGATTTTCCATGTGACTGACACTCCCTCTGAGCTATATGCACATTATAAAATTGTTTTTAAAGTTTCAATCAACAATTCATTTTGTTCTTTCGTTCCAATTGAAATTCGTACATATTCATTATAGTCCCAACCGGTACATGGTCTAACAATAATTCCCTTTTGTAACAATTCATCAAATAGTTTTTTCCCGTCTCTTTTGACATGCACGTATAAGAAATTCGTCGATGATGGATAAACAATAAACCCTAGCCTTTCCATTTCATCTTTTAGAAAATGTTTTCCTTCTTCATTCATTTTAAAATGACGTTCTGTATATTCTTTATCATCTAATGCGGCAACAGCTGCGGCAATTGCTGGTCGATTGACAGCAAACGGCTCTCTCAGACGTAACATCGGTTCTAATATTTCTTTAGAAGCAATTGCATAGCCAATCCTTAGACCTGCTAAACCATAAAATTTTGAAAATGTTCTAATCGTGATAACCGGATAACCTTTCTTGAAGAAGTCAATCCCAGTTTCGTAATTATTTTCTTGTACATACTCTATGTACGCTTCGTCAATAATTACCGTTACATGTTCTGGTACATCTCCAATGAATTGTTCTAACGCATTCGAATCAACAATCGTCCCTGTTGGATTATTAGGATTACAGATAAAAACAAGTTTTGTTTTATCCGTAATATTCGCTTTTAATGCCTCAAGGTCAAATACAAATCCTTCCTTTAAAGGAACTTCAACAGGTTTTCCACCCATTAATAATGTCGATGAACGATATGCTGGGAAGGTAGGACTGCAGTAAAGCACTTCATCACTTTCGTTAACGTAAGCACTAATTACAAAAGAAATAACATTGTCAGCACCATTTCCTGTTATTACCTGCTCTGGTAGAACTCCGAATAAAGAAGCTAACTTTTCACGTAACTCCGTTGCTGGTGCATCAGGGTATAAATGTGCTTCCATCATAGCACTTTGCATTGCGGCTAGTGCTTTTTTTGAGGCTCCAAGTGGATTCTCATTAGAGGCAAGGCGATGCACTTCTTCCAGGTTGAGTTCTTTTTTCACTGCTTCTATCGATTTTCCCGGTACATATGGAGCTATTTGTTTTACATACTCTCTCCACTTCATCTGTATACCCCCTTTTTCTTGTTCAATATATACTTCAAAGCCCATCATTCAACTATAAAGCAACACTCGGAATAAATAGAGACAACTGCGGAATTAAAATAAGAATGATAACAACCACAATCATTGCGATAATAAATGGGATTGATGCCACAGTTATCCGTTCTATCGACACCTTACTAATATGGGAAGCAACAAATAGGTTTACCCCAAGTGGTGGAGTAACATATCCAATAGCTAGGTTAACAATCATAATTACACCGAAATGAATTGGATCCATACCAACACCTTGGGCTACAGGAAGTAAGATAGGTGTTAAGATAACTATCGCTGGAATTGTATCAATAAACATTCCAACTACAAATAGGAAGGCACTGATAATTAACATCGTAATAAATAAATTTTCGGATATTCCAGTAATGAAAGTTGCAATTTTTGCTGGAATTCGTTCTATACTTAGTAAATATGCAAAAGAAATTGAGAAACCTATAATAATATTAACAGGAACAGCAACAAGGGTGGCTTCTAAAAATACTTTATATAATTTTTTAAAATTTAATTCCCTATAAACAAAAAGACCGATAAAGGCTGCATACATACAGGCAACAGCTGCGGATTCTGTTGGTGAAAAGAGCCCACTATATATTCCACCTAGAATAATAACAGGAATCAATAAAGCCCATTTTGCATAGTTAATTGCTTTTACTACTTCCATAAACGTTGGAAACTTGCCTTCTGTTGGGAAGTTACGTTTTTTTGCAATCACATAGGAAACGATCATTAAGGCAAGACCAATAATAATACCCGGAATAATCCCAGCTAAGAAAAGTCCCCCAATCGACACTTGACCAGCAATTCCAAACATTATAAAAGGAATACTTGGAGGGATGATAACACCAATAGTTCCAGCTACAGCCGTTACAGCAGCTGCAAAACTTTTGTCATACCCTTTATTTGCCATAGATGGAACCATAAATGAACCAATAGCCGCAACCGTTGCAGGTCCAGAACCCGAAATGGCCGCAAACAACATACTCGCAAGAATCGTTCCGTGTGCAAGACCACCAACTAAATAACCTACTAACACATCGGCCAATTTTAATAAGCGTTTTGAAACACCACCTTGACTCATCAAAACACCTGCCAAAATAAATAAAGGAATTGCTAATAGTGAAAATGAATCGAGTGAAGTAAACGACTGCGTAATAATAGAGCCTAATGGAAGATTGGTAGCAAATACCATCGTTAATAAAGTAGATAATCCTAAAGAAATTGCAATTGGCACCCCTAATAACATGAATACAAAAAAACTTATGAACAGTACTGTAATAGTCATTTGTCTACACCTTCTATCCCTTCATCTAGGATCTCACCTTTCAATACAGATCGGAATTGTTGTATTAATCGAATCAACATTAGCATAGCCCCAAGCGGCACGACCGTATATGGAATAGCCATTAAAATACCCATCGAAGGAGCCCTTTGTCCTGTTTCAATTAAATGAAAAATAAACTCCGTACCTTTCACAGCAACAAAAACCATAAGGACAAAAAAAGAAAGCGTTGCCACTAGGTCAATTATCCTTCTCCCATTTGTATTAAATAAATCCCTGAAAAAGGTTACGCGAATATGACCACCTGTTTTGATAGCTAAACTACTTGCAAGCCAAATTTGAGCAATATGAACATATCTTGCTAGCTCTTCTCCCCAAACCAGTCCACTACCCAGAAAATATCGAAATAAAGCTTGTCCGAAAATTAATAGTAAAATTACAACCATTGAACCAACTATTACTATCTCCTCAAATTTCCTTAAAACATTTAAAATTTTCACCGTTACATCCTCCACTTCTTCCAATGTCGCCTTACTTTTTCTGTTATCGGGTGTCTTTCCTCCTTTTCGTAAAGTGTTTTTTGATGTACTTTCCAAAAGATTTAAATAATACCATGACGGAATTTCTGGCTTTATTCAACTTTCGAACATTCCTTTTAAGTAATATCCCGATTGTTATTTAAAGAAATAGCAATCGGGATATACTTTTACCTATTATTTATTAATGGTTTCTTACTAAGTCAATTATGTCGGTGCCAATTTGTTCTTCATATTTGTCTAAAATAGGTTGTAATCTTTCAGCCATCTCCCGTTTTACCTCATCCGATAAAACATTTGCTTCAAGTTCTTCTGTTAAGAATTCAATTGCTTCTGCATCATATTCTTTTGAAATTTCTCTTTCGTATGTTGTAAATTCTTCTCCAGCCTCATCAACTACTTTCTGTAGATCTTCTGGTAAGGAATCATAAAAATCCTTGTTCATAATGAGTGCTTCAGCAGTGAAGGAATTATCCATGATTGTAATGTATTTTTGAACTTCATAAATTTTAGAGCTCTCGATCAATTGAGCAGTTGTCTGCATTCCATCAAAAATATTTTGCTGTAGAGCAGAATATAATTCACCAAATGCATAAGGTTGCGGGTTTGCACCGAATTCTTTTAAACTGTCTAAATGAATGTTATTTTCCATTGTTCTAAGTTTTAAGCCTTCGAAATCTTCAATGGTCTCAAGAGGTCTTTCATTATTGGTTATTTGTGTCAATCCCGCACTCCCCCAGCCGATCCCTTTTAACTGGTGTTCTTCCAACTTTTCTTTGAGAATATCTCCCAATTCACCATCCAACATACTGTTCGCATCATCAATATCATCAAAAACAAACATGAAATCAAGGGCCATAAACTCTTCAACAAAGTTAGTTAACGGCGCTGTTGCTGGGCTTGCTGCTTGAATATTTCCTGCCTGAACCGCTTCAATCGCTTCTCTTTCAGAAGCATACAATTCAGCATTTGAGAAAACTTCAACTTTTAATCTTCCATCTGACTTCTCTTCAGCAACCTCTTTAAATTTGATTAATCCTTTGTGTAATGGAGTATCTTCTTCAACAGAGTTTGAAATGGTGATTGTATACTCTTCTTTATCACTTGAGCTACTATTATTATCTTCACCATCACTGCCACCACTTGAACTCTCACTTGATCCACCACATGCTGCGACAAATACTAGTAATAGTAAAGCTACCGCAAAAATTCCCAATCTTCCTAATAATTTATTCATACCTTTTCCCCCTTTGAATTCATAATCTTTCTAAAAATTATTTTGCAAAACTAACTAGTTTTACAACCCAATCCTAATATCAATAAATCGCTTACAAATTACTTTATAGGGATATAAAACTTACTTTTTTTATAAAACAGTTTCATAGAATCGTTATAAAAGTCCTTCCCTATATAGATGTTCAAAGTTACTGAAAAGTGCTAAGTTGTCGACTATTCTTAAATCTAATTATATTTTAATAGATTTGAAATTACCAATACCTATAAGTTATAAACTTATAGGTATTGCCTATAGAAATAGTCCATTTGACTAATGAACGGGGCTCCAGCCATCGTCATCATATATAAGCTCTTTTGAAATTATTCTCATAACTTTACAAAAACACTTGGAAAGTTGTCGACCACCGTCATTGCCTCAAACCAATCATTCCTTAATTTTTATCCTTTGGGTATTATACGATCCTCATTATCTTGCAAGTTACCTAAATCGTCAATATACCTTCAGTCATTTTATTTAATAGTCGAATGTTTACTGTTTATCTCTGTTACTAAAAATGTTATGATCATAAACGTAATAAAATAAATTATCCACAAAAACCATCAGTTCTAATATTTTAATTTCTTATGGGCATTATCGGCACAGAAAATCCTGTAGCTATAATGGCCATTCCCGCAAACCATCACCTTCACAATTGAAATATTGTTACTGTTAAGTTTTTTATCCATATTTTTGAGTAAAAAGGATAAACTGCACCCAAAAGTACCTAAATTTAAACTTAATACGGGACTATAAAAAACCTTTATCCATATTATTAGATTCATAATTTTCAATCTTGGATGTATTAATTATTTCAGGTGCAATTGCATTCACATTTATACCATGTATCCCACATTCAGAAGCCAATGTTTTTGTCATATTGATGACTCCTGCCCTTGCTGCTCCCACCTGATCCATTCCGGTAAAACTGACTCCAAACATAAAATCAAAAAAAACTGCTTTAAATACATTGGATGAAATATCAAGTGATGATGATGCAAATTGTCCACCAGCATCATTAATTAAATAATCAATATTCCCTCATTTCTCGCTTATGACTCTAAACAATTCTTTTACCTCTACCTCATTTAAGGTGATTACTGGATGATTGTCTGTTTTAATTCCTGTAATCCTAATTCAGTGTAGCTTCCTCAAGCCGTTCCGCTATTCTGGCTGCGATAATTACATGTGCTCCTCCTTCCAAGTTCTTAGGCAATTGCATGAATAAATGGATGTTTGGGACCCTGTACCACGGCAAAATTGAAGAGGAAGGGATTCCCTTTCTATTAAGCATTTCAATACTTTGCATTAATGACAAGGATTGGTTGATCCGTGAAGTGGAGATAAACCTTTGAATAATATTAACATTATACCAATGATAGCCAAAATGTAATAACCACGGGAATAAGAATTTATCAACCAAATTCATCAAATAAGCAAAAAGGAAGTAATTTATCCACTGAACAATTGATCTATCTAGTCAATTCCTAATACAACCTTAGTAGGGTAAAAGTCACCTTATCGCAATTACTATCTGTGTCTTTTTACTCAAAATCACTTGTTTTTCAGGGATTTCTTTTTATTTTCCTTATGCATACCTTATACTTTTATATATGACAATTTCTTTAAGGGGGAACTTACTTGAAAAAAATAAAAGTAATTGAAATGGGCGGTACCATTTCTGGATACGGGAAAAGTAGATTGGATTTAAAAGATTACATATCTGGCATATACTGTGGGGAGGATTTTCTGAAAGCGATGCCTGAAATAGACGAGATTGCTGATGTGTCATTTGAATCATTTTTGCGTGTTAGCAGCACAAAAATAAACTCCGACCATTGGATCCAATTAAGACAAAAAGTGATGTCTTGTCTATTTCAAGAAGATTTTGATGGGATCATAATTACACACGGGACAAATACATTAGAAGAATCTGCTTATTTTCTTCATCTAACTGTACCGACTGAAAAGCCAATTATCTTTGTCGGAGCACAGCGCCCTTTTACTGCATTGAGTTCTGATGCTCATTTAAATTTACTAAATGCAATACGGGTTGCAGCTAGTGATGAGGCACAAAATAAAGGTGTTCTTGTATTGTTAAACGATGAAATAAGCAGTGCCCGGGAAGTAACAAAAACAAATACATATCGAGTAGAAGCGTTTCAATCTGGTCAATTTGGATATTTAGGATTTATCGACCCGGATAATAAAGTTCAGTTTTACCGTCAGCCTACAAGAAAACATACAGTTAACTCTGAGTTTTCATCTTTAGATTTCACTGAACTTCCGGATGTTGAAATTGTCTTTTCCTATGCAGGGGCTACAGGTCACTTAATAGACCACATTACAGAAAGTAAAAAGTATAGCGGAATAATAACAGCAGGAACCGGGGCAGGACTTATCTCACCAAGTGAAATTGAAGCATTAAAACGTGCAACGGATAACGGATTATTTATTGTGAGAAGTAGTCGGGTTGGTAATGGACGTGTTGTCCCGATCGATTCCTATAAAGACTATAACTTTATTAGCGGAGATAATCTCCTACCTCAAAAAGCACGCATTCTTCTTATGCTAAGCTTATTAAAGTATAATAGCTTGAGAGATATTCAAACAGTGTTTGATGACTATTAATAGAGGGGACATATTTTAAGAAACAGCACATCTTTGGATTAAACGGCACATTATTCAAGGATTTGGCTCATCTTTGGATAAAGCGGCACATTATTCAAGGGATTGGGCACATCTTTGGATAAAACGGCACATTTTTCGAGGATTTGGCACATCTTTGGATAAAACGGCACATTATTCAAGGGATTGGGCA
>NZ_JAXHDD010000050.1:0-28555 GCF_037072025.1 Pseudogracilibacillus sp. SO30301A
AGCGATCCCCAATCCTGCGTTCCGCTTTAGGTTTGGGACATCGCAATTACCTCTTAAAAAGTTTCAAAAAAGTTTCAAATTAGCTATAAACTAGCACTTTATATTCGATTTAATGTAAAAAAACAAATATTTCCCTCCTTTTCGAGAAGAAGGGAAATTTATATTTCATAATATTAATTTATCAATTTTTTCTACAAGAGTTTCAATTTTCGGTTTACTAACTTGGGCATTTGCACCGACTGTCTCTCCTTTATGGAAGAAATCCTTCGTAATTAAAGAAGTGAAAATAATTACTGATTTATCTTATAAGCGTGCATCATCTTTTTTAACTCTCCCTGTTAAATGATGCCCATCCATTTGTGGAATTTCAATATCTAAAATTATAATATTGACCTCTTCTTTGGGATCGATTGCTTCATTATTTAGATAACCCTTCTAAATATTCCCATGCTTCTTTTCCATTTTCAAAAAAACGTAAGTTTTCATATCCTGCTTCTGTTAATGTATCTTGAAGCAGGTGCCTAACCATTTATGAATTTTCAGCGATAACGACTTGCAACTAATTAAAGCAAATTCATTACTGAAGACAATAAATTATACAGTGCCGTATGATTATTTCAAAATCTGTATATTTCAAAGCTAAGGTGGAAAAGTAAATTTAATCATAATTAACAAGGTGAAAAAGCCGTCAGTAAAAAAGGCAACGTATATATTTTCGTGATTTAATACTTTCAGATTCAAATTTTTCAAATCAATTTGTACAGTATTGGAAACAATACTCAAGATATAATACTTTGCAATTTTGGACTGTTCTTTTTGTTATTTCGTAAGTTGTTTTGTATATCTTTATTGACAGCCAGCATATTTTCTTGGTAGGATTTTTGGTTTTTCGGTTACGGCACAGCGACTTGGATTATCATGTTTACCCACTTATGCCCACAATAGTGTGGCAATCATACCAATATCAATGATGCTCATTTTTCAATGGACATATAAACATAACAAAAATTATTATCTTTATGCATTATTATTTGTGCGTGTTCAAAAAGGAGGATAAAAAGGAGCAAGAAGTCCGAGGCGGCGCAGTTCCCGTCAGCGGAATGTATGCATTTAGATACATGAGTAGCGGAAAAACAAGCCGACGAAGAAATTCGCAGTGTCATTTTTACCGGACTTTTTGAACATCCTCTATTAGCATTATTTTTTGCTTTTAACTTTAAACCAATTATTACTATTTTGGGTTTTTTCTATATATAGACCCCGACAAATACACGTTTTTATCCCTATCATATAGGGTAATATTTTTAATTGCATATTGGCTAAAAAAAGGTTTTCTCTGGCTACAAAAACAAGTTGAATCGGAGGTGGATACAGTGCCTAGAAGAGGAAGGGATGCTGGTCGAAAAACGACTCCGCAACCAGATGGTTTTAAAGAAGGAGTAATGAATGATCCTACTGGTGTACAATATGGGATTGAAGTTGGACACGAAAAAATTGTAAATCCTGCTGATATTGCTAAAATGACAAATGAAAAATCGGATCAAAAGAAGTAGGGCAGAAAACAGGAGTTAGATATTTGCCTTCTTGTCCTCATACTTCTGCAAGGGGAAAATTTGTTTTTGGTATCGGGAAGTAAATTAAATTCATACTTCGAAACCTAAAGAATTTCCGGCAATTTCTTTAGGTTTTTTATTTCTTCATTTTATATACTGTCGACCTCATTAAATGGAGTTATCGAAAAACTAAAAATATGCTATAAAACAAAATATAAAATAAATAATATACAAAGTACGTACATAATCGGATGTACGTCTTTAAAACGCTTTTGGGCAATTAGGGAAAGTGGGTAAAGGATAAAACCAAAAGCAATACCTGTTGCCACACTGGAGGATAAGGGCATCATTATAATTGTAATAAACGATGGAATCGCAATTTCTAATTTACTCCAGTTTATATTACTTACTTGCATTGCCATTAATGCTCCTACAACAATTAGCGCAGGTGCTGTAACTTCTGTAGTAATGACAGCAAGAATTGGCGAGAAAAATAATGCGATTGCAAAACAAGTAGCGATCACAACAGATGTAAATCCTGTTCTTCCCCCAACTGCAATTCCAGCAGAAGATTCTACACTCGTTGCAGGTGTAGATGTTCCAAGTACTGCACCAACTACACCAGCCGAAGAATCGGCAAAAAGCGCCTTACCGATATTCGGGATTTTATTGTCTTTCATCATTCCTGCTTGGCTTGTAAGTCCTATTAACGCACCAGCTGTGTCAAAAAATGCAACAAAGACAAACGTAAAAATAACTGCCAAAAGCTCAGGAGTAAAAATCCCAAATAAATTGGAGAACACAACGCCAAAAGTCGGTTCAAGACTAGGGATCTTTCCAATAATAGATGAAGGCTTATCGATTAACCCAAAAACCATCCCGATAAATGTTGTAATCACCATACCATAAAATATTCCTCCGTTAATTCCGATAACTAACATTAGAATTGTCACAACAAGTCCGATCACTGCTAGAGCCGTCATAGGAGATGTTAAATTTCCAATCGTTACAAATGTTGCTTCATCAGAAATAATAATCCTTGCATTTTTTAATCCAATAAAGGCAATAAAAAAACCTATCCCGGAAGCTATTGCATGTTTTAGATCCTCGGGAATAGCATTTATAATTTTTTCCCGAACCTTCATTAAACTTAATATCGTAAAAATAATTCCTGCAACAAAAACACCTGTTAAAGCTACCTCCCAATCGATCCCCATTCCAATACAAACGGAAAAAGTAAAAAATGAATTCAATCCCATACTTGGCGCAATGGCAATCGGGTAATTAGCAAGTAAACCAATTAATAATGAACCGATAATAGCGGTAAGTGCAGTCGCAGTGAATACAGCCCCTCTATCCATACCAGCTTGACTTAATATGAGCGGGTTTACAACTAATATATAAGAAATGGACAAAAAAGTTGTCAGACCAGCAAAAACTTCTCTTTTAAATGTAGTATCTCGTGCTGTAAATCCAAAAAAGTTTTTCATCATGATTAGCTCCTGTTTAATACTAGGTGAATTACCACTCTTAATAAAAAAACTTCGGCTCACTCCTAGCATGCCAAAGTTACTTAAAAAGGTACAGAAAAAGTAAAAATACTTTTTACATTCCATGTAGACAAGCTATTATTGGTAGCTGGTAGAAACATCCAAGCCATATTCCTGGACTTATACAAGTTATAGCTATTTTTTTAGACAATAGAAAAATATTAACAGTTTAAAAGGAACACGTCAATCCATACTGTTTAGGGACTCCTTTAAAAAAATCCTATATTAATCCCTTCTAGCTAGTCCAATGCCCAAGAATTTTAATGAATGTACATGATTATTTTCAAATGTCAGGTTTTGAATGCATCAAGTTTACTAACCTCTTTTTCACTTCACTTGGCAGTTCAAAGAATACTTTGAATTTAAGATTTAAAAACATTTAGATGGTTATACCAAAATAAATGATTATAACAGATTAATTTATTGATGGAGTTAAAGAGAATTATAAAAAGTTTGAGGTGTAATCAAAAATAGCTGAAACCTTCCTTTTAACAAATAATAGCATATTATTCTAACAATATGCTATTATAGTATGTAAGAATATACGTTCTTGTAAAGGGTGATTTAAAAGGAGCTGATCCAACAGGTCGGGATTAACCTCTAGAGGGCTCCTTTATATTCACATTATACACTTTTCTAGTACTAATTGAACATAGCTTGTTACGTTGTCCACAATTTATGAAAGGGGGTCTATTTTATGAGAAGGTGGGATAAGTTCAATTATATTGTAATTGATCTAGAAGGAACTGGCGGACAAGAAAAAGAAAAAGAAGACATACTTGAAGTGGCAGCTGTGCCGATAATAAATGGAGTTGTTGAACCAGATTGTTATTTTCACAGTCTTATTAATCCTAAACGGCCTATTCCTAAGTTACCATGGGTATATATAAAAGATGAAGATGTAAAGAACTCCCCAACTTTTGATGATATTAAATCAGATTTATTGGACTTTTTAAATGGCTCTATTCTTGTTGGTCATAATGTTAACGTAGATTGGAAGCTCTTAAAAAGAAAGTTCCCCACATATAATCCTATAATAATTGATACATTGAAATTATCACGTCGTCTTTATAGTAATCATCAAAGACATAGACTCGATGATCTTATTGATTACTTTAAATTAGGTGATTTGGTGAAGACAACAAAGCATATGAAAAGACATAGAGCCTTATACGATGCAACTATAACTGGTTTTATATTCACAAAAATTATAGAAGAAAAGGAGATTGGTGATATAAATTTAGATGATTTAGTCAGCCTGTGTGGTATTGCAACAAGGGAATATAAACAGGATTCATTATTTTAAATGGGTGGAATCAAGGCTCATCTGTACAAGAAAATATGCTTACGTTTCGCAAACAGGTAGAACTATCTTTTGCAAATCAATATATCATGATCCTGATACGGGTTACCCAAAAGAAATTTTGTATGTTGGAAAGTTGAAGCTTTACAAAAACCTTGTTTGAAAAGGCATAGAAAAGAAATGGTTCCGTGTATATGAAGGAACCAAAATTATTGAGTGGACAGAGATAGAACTTCAAGCACAAACATGGTCAAAGCCACGGTGCATTATTCTCATTCGAACGGCGGAGTCAAGTGATTTTGAAGAGCCATACTTGAGTGAAGAGTTTTTATGGGAATATCAAGCGCTCGTAACCAACATGAAAGATTCTAGAGATGTGATTTGGAGGTTTTATAACCACCGAGCAAGCATGGAGAATTACATTAAGGAATCTAAAAATGGGTTTGGGGCCGACCAGGTGTCAGGAGATGATTTTTACGCAAATTTTGCTGACTTTGGATAAAAATGATTGCTTACAATATTTACATTTTATTTTGCAAGGTGATTGCGATTGCTCACAATCAGTATACACAATAACAAGGATCAGAAGAACTTTTTTAGAAATTCCTGCAAAACTCGTTACACATGCAAGAAAATGAAATTAAGTGAACAGTTTTCATTTTCCAAGCTGGTTAAAAATGTTAAAATGTGTACATCAGCTGGAATAATAATTTCCAATTTTTTTTTTAATTAGCCCGTTTATGGGGAGGGGGAATTTATAATCTATATGAGATAAAACTAAAAATACATAACCCATGTTTGTAATTATTTGTTATTTAGTTGCGAAAGAACCTGTGGGTAACATTAGTTATCCACAGGTTGAAATACAGGTTGATAGTACTTTTGTATCTCTAACTGTAGAGTATCTCTCCTCTAATTTTACCATGGCATGAGTACTCCATTTATAAACATTTAACGAACTTTATCTTTTGCACTATTTTCTTTAGCCACAGGTAGAATGACGTGACCATAAAAATCACTTAATATTCAACCTAGTGTCTTTTTGTTTTATTCGGGTAAGCTACTTAATAAGATAATATCACTATAGAAAGAGGTTCATTTTTATGGTAGCAAATCAAAATAAATTAATAGATGAAAAATCACCATACCTTCTCCAACACGCTCATAACCCTGTAGCCTGGTATCCGTGGGGGGAAAAAGCATTTGAAAAAGCACAGTCCGAAAACAAACCAATCTTCCTTTCCATTGGATACTCAACTTGCCATTGGTGCCACGTGATGGTCCATGAATCGTTTGAGGATGAAGAGGTTGCGGAAGTTTTAAATGAACACTATATTTCCATTAAAGTAGATCGTGAAGAACGACCAGATATTGATAGTGTGTATATGAAAGTTTGTCAAATGATGACTGGACATGGCGGTTGGCCGCTAACAATCATAATGACTCCAGACAAAATTCCGTTTTATGCTGGTACGTATTTTCCGAAAGAAAGTAAGCATGAACTGCCCGGAATGATAGAAATGTTGACTGGATTATATAATAAATATACGGAAGACCCTGATCATATTACTGATGTTACAAAGAGTGTTACCGAAGCACTCCGAGAGTCTATTCAGGAAAAAAGTAATAGTCGACTAACTAAGATGTCGATTCAAGAAGCATTCCAGCAGCTTAGTCAAAAATTCGACAATGAGTTCGGAGGATTTGGTAGGGCACCTAAGTTTCCTCAACCGCAAAATTTGCTATATTTACTTACGTACAATTCGTTTTATGACAATTCCCATGCTTTAGAAATCGTTGAAACAACATGTAAAGCAATGGCTGAAGGTGGTATTTTCGATCAAATAGGTTTTGGGTTTTCCCGTTATTCCACGGATGAGGCGTGGCTTGTACCGCATTTTGAAAAAATGCTTTATGACAATGCATTATTATTACTTCTCTATACAGAATGTTACCAAACGACAAAAAATCCCTTTTATAAAAAAATTGCCACCCAAATCATCGACTTTATTTCCCGGGAAATGACATCGAAAGAGGGAGCTTTTTATTCAGCAATCGACGCAGACTCGGAAGGCGTCGAAGGAAAATATTATGTATGGAAATATGAAGAAATTTTTGATGTGTTAGGTGAGGAGCTTGGTGAGCTTTATGCAACCGTCTATCATCTAACCCCTTATGGAAATTTTGAAGGTAAAAACATTCCAAATTTAATTTATAATAATAAGAAAGATACGGCGGCAGAAAATGAACTTAGTCTAGAGGAGCTCGATTTTAAATTAGAAAACGCCAGAAAAAAATTGCTCGAACACAGAGAAAAACGAATCTACCCTCATGTCGATGATAAGGTATTAACTGCTTGGAATAGTATGATGATCGCCGCCCTAGCGCGTGCCGGAAAAGTATTTAAAGAAATTAAATACATTCAGATAGCAGAAAGAGCTATTCACTTTATCGAGGTAAAACTTTATAAAAAAGAACGGTTAATGGCACGATACCGCGAGGAGGAAACGAAATTCAAGGCATATCTTGATGATTACGCCTTTTTAGTCTGGGCATATGTGGAACTTTATGAAGCGACATATGAATTAGAATATATACAAAAAGCAAAAAACGTAACGGATGATATGCTTGATCTTTTTTGGGACAATAAGCACGGAGGATTTTATCAAACCGGATCAGACAGTGAACAGTTAATTGCTCGTGAAAAAGAAATATTTGATGGAGCGCTTCCTTCTGGAAACGGTGTCGCTGCAAACATGCTTGTCATACTTAGTTCTTTAACTGGAGATACAAAATACTTAGATAAATGCGAAGAAATGTATCATACCTTTTATGAAGACTTACACCAGTATACCTCGGCTGGAGCGTTTTTTATAAAAAGTTTACTGTTAACGGAAAACCCTACAAAAGAAGTGGTTATTATTGGCTCAAAAAACGATCCGATTCGTCAACAATTACTCGAAAGTTTGCAAGAAGAATATTTACCTGCGACGTCACTCCTAGTTGCAGAGCGTGCGGAAGATTTTACAAAAGTAGCCCCATTTGCCGCTCAGTATAAACAGTTGGAAAATAAAACTACCGTTTATGTATGTGAAAATTTTTCTTGCCAAGCACCGACAACAAATTTACAAGAAGCAATGAGCAAAATTAAATATTAAAACCCCATTCCTTGTTAGGACGGGGTTTTAGTTTACTTTGGGTTAGCGTATGCGACATCTTCCTGCTTAATGGATAATTCTTTCATAATAGCCACAAAACTCACTACATACCCAAGCAGGGACTATTATTTCTTGTTGTAATGAGCCATCCGATAGCTCCGAAATTTCTTCCCAAGCATCTTCAATCATTTCAGCTTGGCATTTTGGACAATATGTTAGTTTCATTAGTTATCACCTTTCTTAAATAAGATAAGACGTTTTTGATATAAATTTAATCAATATGTAGAGAACGCTTAAATGGATTGATTGTTCTAGCATGACCCCTACTTACAAAATGATATAACAATCATAGCATCTTTCCCTACTTTTTTACTAAATAAATAATAAAAATTTTATTAAGTATTTCTTATTTGTGAAAAAATCTATATAATTATCTTATAATTTTTCAATTAGGGGATGAATCGATGAATAATCACGAAATTGATTACAAATTGTTCGGGGATGACATGCAGTTTGTTGAGATTGAGCTAGATCCAGAAGAGACAGTAATCGCTGAAGCAGGCAGCTTAATGATGATGGACGAGCAAATTAGAATGGAAACGATTTTTGGTGACGGATCATCGAAGCAAAATGGCTTTATGGATAAACTTATCGGTGCTGGAAAACGTGTATTGACTGGGGAAAGTTTATTTATGACAACTTTTACGAATGAAGGAGTCGGCAAAAAGCATGTATCTTTTGCCTCACCATACCCAGGAAAAATCATTCCAGTCGATTTAAGTCAAATTAACGGTAAACTAATTTGTCAAAAAGATGCATTTTTAGCTGCAGCAAAAGGCGTTTCTGTCGGCATTGAATTTCAACGTAAAATTGGCACAGGCTTCTTCGGTGGTGAAGGATTTATTATGCAAAAACTGCAAGGAGATGGTATGGCATTTATCCATGCCGGCGGAACAATTCATAAAAGACAACTGGAAGCTGGTGAAACTTTAAAAGTTGACACAGGATGTCTTGTGTCAATGACAGGCGGCGTTGAATATGATATTGAATTTGTAAAAGGAATTAAAACAGCTTTATTTGGTGGGGAAGGGTTATTCTTTGCAACTTTACGTGGCCCGGGAACCGTTTGGGTACAGTCCCTGCCATTTAGTCGTCTTGCAAGCAGAGTGTTCGCCGCAGCACCTGAGCGCGGTGGTTCTAAAGGTGAAGGAAGTATTGCCGGAGGATTGTTTGACATATTAGGTGGGGACAGAAAGTAATTAGATTTTTTAGTTGAGTGTATCTTAGAAAAGTGGATATACTCTTTTATTTTGTGGATGCAGATTACAAGTGATGATTTAAGTAACCTTATGACGACAAGTTATATGAGTTAGGGAGTGCAAGAATTTCTCGCGTGACCTTACGAGGAATGATTACACGATTTGGGGAATGCGAGAAATACCTCACGTACCTTGCGATATTAGATTATACATTTTGGAGAAGCGAGAACATCTCACATTACTCAGCGAGCACAAATTGTTCCATTAAAGTAAAAATGCCACCTTCATCATGAAAGTGGCTTCTTATATTTTTATTCAATTAACTTTGTTTTGCAAATTCTTTTTTAAGTCCATGTTTTTCTACAAAATCATTCAAAATGTCCTTCAAGTTCGGATCTCCAACTTCATCCAAGTCATAATGAACTCTTGTAGTTGGTTTATTAATCTTGATCACTCTTGTTAAGTCAATCGGCGTTCCGATAATCACCGCATCACAAGCTGTTTTATTGATTGTTTCTTCTAAGTCTTTTAATTGTTGTTCACCGTACCCCATCGCAGGAAGTACATTACCAATATGAATATATTTTTCAAATGTTTTCTTAATAGATCCGACGGCAAACGAACGTGGATCAACCGATTCTGCCGCTTTTAGACGCTCAGCAGCAACCGTTCCCGCTCCAATATTCATTTCACCATGGGTAAGAGTCGGTCCATCTTCCACAATGAGCACTTTTTTTCCTTTAATAATATCAGGATTATCAACGGTAATGGTTGATTCGGCTTTAATAATCGTACTTTCCGGACTCACAGACTTAATATTATTTTCGACAATTTCAATCGCTGTTTTTTCTGCGCTGTCGATTTTATTAATAATGGATACATCCGTTGTTCTTAAAGTGACCTCACCTGGATAATATTTCAGCTCGTGGCCAGGACGATGAGGGTCTAATACTGTTACTGCAAGATCCGGCTCATAGAATGAAAAGTCATTATTTCCACCGTCCCAAAGAATGACATCACAACCGTCTGGATCATTTTCAACTGATTCTAAAATATCAGCATAATCGACACCTGCATACACGATATTTCCTCGTTCAACATGCGGCTCATATTCTTCCATCTCTTCGATCGTACATTTATGTTCTTTCAAATCTTCCACTGTCGCAAAACGTTGCACACGCTGCGCATTTAAATCACCATAAGGCATTGGGTGTCTAACTGCGATAACCTTGATTCCTTGTTCCAATAAAGTTTCGATAATTTTACGTGATGTTTGACTTTTTCCAGTTCCAGTTCTCACCGCACAAACAGAAATCACTGGTTTATTACTTTTTATCATCGTCTTTTTCGGTCCAAGTAATGTAAAATCCGCACCAGCGGCGTTTACGATCGCGCTCACGCTCATCACATCTTCATAATGTACGTCACTATATGCAAAAACACATTCATCAACATCTAATTCCTTAATTAATTCTGGCAGTTCATCTTGTGAATAAATCGGAATTCCTTCTGGATAAAGCTTTCCAGCTAGTTCGCTAGGATATTTACGACCATCTATATCAGGAATTTGTGTAGCTGTAAAAGCTACTACATTAAATTCTTCGTTATCTCTGTAATAAGTATTAAAATTATGAAAATCTCTTCCTGCAGCACCAATAATGATAATATTTTTCTTTTCCACTGCCATCTCTCCTACAAATTAAAAATCGTTAGTACTTATTATACATAAATATGCATAAAAATACAATGATGAAATTTAATTTTTTATAAGAAATTTTGAAAGAGTATGGAACAGTTTTATTTGTTACAGTTTTTAACATCATGGATAAAGAGATAGATATTTGATTTAAAAAAGGGAATGTTTAAATGTGAATCTTTAACTCTAATTTCTCATTCAGCCCGCAGGAGTAGATTACCGCCGTCAATCCGCCGCTTCTCACATATTATACCGAAAAAAAACGCCTACCTCACTGATAGGCGCCTGACCAATTAATGTCCCGCTTGCCATGGTCTGGTTATTCGTGGCTTGGCTTTTTTTAATGGTGTTTTAGGCATATCTTCTCTTTTAACAAGTTTTGGTTCCATCCCTTCTTCTATTGTTCGCTTCAAGGCGCTACTCATACGAAAGGTAATCGGGGGCATAAACACTCGTTTTGCTATCGCGTTACACTCCGGACAGCTGGATTCTTGTTTGTTCCCTCTCGTGCTTTGATGCCATTCAGTAAAATGGCCGCACGTTTTGCAGGAAAAAGTATAATTAGCCACTTTAAACCCCTCCACTATTTCGGTAATATATCTTTTTTGAAGATCGCTTTTGGAATTCCGATAGTTGCGCATGAATTTGGAATATCTACAACACTAGCTAGATTTGCTTGTACTGGAGCAGAACTTAAGAGCATATATGCTTGTTCGCCTGTATATCCTAATGTTTTTAAATATTCAATTGCATTTAAACAGGCATTTTTAAACGCTACATTTGCATCTAAATACGTTTGTTGTCCGTTTTCTTTAACTGAAACTCCTTGGAAAACAAGGAATTCATTATAATCTGGACTTACTGGTCCTGGCTCGTATACAGGATTTTTCTTAATATTATATTTTGCCATTCCACCTTTAATGACATCGACACGAAGTTCAATGAATCCGGACATTTCAATTGCACCACAGAATGTAATTTCTCCGTCTCCCTGTGAAAAATGCAGATCCCCTACCGATAATTTAGCCCCATCAACAAATACTGGGAAATATGTCCGTGATCCTTTCGAGAGGTCTTTGATATCACAGTTTCCACCATTCTCTCTAGGCGGAACCGTTCTAGCTCCTTCTCTTGCAACCCGATCAAAATCTTCCCCCTTTAAACTACCGAGCACAACATGCTCTGCTGTCGGAAGTGGTGCTAATGGCGGTACACGTTCAGGATCTGTATCGAATAACTCTTTTTCACGGTGGTTCCATTCATCAAGCAGTTCCTGTGAAGGTGCAACCCCCATTAGTCCTGGATGCATGACTCCTGCAAATTCTACTCCCGGCACATGACGTGATGTTGTATAAATTCCATGGAAATCCCAAATTGACTTTGCAGCTTCTGGGAAATGGTCTACTAAAAATCCACCACCATTTTCCTTAGCAAAAATTCCATTATGCCCCCACGGCTCAAGCGGTCCTATATCTAAAATATCTACAACAAGTAGATCACCCGGCTCGCAACCATTTACATGGACTGGTCCACTAAGTACATGCACCCGTTCTAAATTTACCATAGCAACATCAGAAGGATCATCATTATTTTTTATTTGACCATCCGTCCACTCAATACATTCCAACCGAAATGATCCACCTGGTTCTACTGAAAACACGGCGGGGATATCCGGATGCCATCTGTTATGCCCAACAACATCTTGCTCATCCATGCGCTTTGTCAAATCTACTTTAAACTCTTTCATTCTTCTCGTATCTCCCTTAATATATTTATAAAATAACCAACATGTAATAACAAACCTTTTGTGAAATGTTGAGCAAAGAGTAATGTGTAAACATGCTGGATACCTTTATACAAATAGAAAAAATATAATGAGACTGTATTTACTCTGTTGGTACATGTTATGCACGTTGGACAAGGAATATTACTGAATTTTAAGGGGTAAGTAAATAATAAACCATGCTATCATCTTGATTATGCGGAAATGTCGAATGCCGTAAATACAGTACAGTTATTAATCCACTATTTCATTACTTTACACCTATGAAAAGTAAATAGATATAAGTCCATGTCAGGGTTAGAAATGTCAATTTATTAAACGGAATTGTATGACACAGCAATGGAAGACGAAAATTAAACTAATATATTAAAATAATTCAAAAAACCTTTCAGATTGCTAAATATCTACAACCTGAAAGGTATGTATTGCTTAGTCTTCCTAAACAAACAATAAAACTAAAATAAAGTCTTAGTGAATTTCCTAATCGAATAAGTAGAAGTGACTTACTCTTAACGTCTCACGCCTCCAAATAAGGAGGAAGTAGCTTTCAGTCCTTTTATAGTAAAGTAAATTCATGCTAATTCTTTTTCAATAAATTTTTTCGATGGAAAATGATCTTTGCAGAAAGTGAAGTGATAAGTAATTTAATTTCTAAAAATTTTATCCTAACAATAACAAAACCACCATATCGCTAAGTGGTTGTAGAAAATGTTATTTAGATTGTAACCAAAATACTTTAGGCGCCGGGCTTTTAAATGTAAGCAGCTCACCAGTAGTTGGATGGATAAAAGATAACGTATGCGCGTGTAAACCAAGTCTCCGGATCGCATTTGTTTTTGCACCATATTTTTTATCACCGACAACGGGATGTCCGAGATCATGCATATGTACGCGGATTTGATTTTTCCTGCCTGTGTCCAGATGTACTTCAAGCAATGAAAAGTTATCATTCGTTTGCAGCACTTTATAATGTGTTTTTGCGAATTGTCCATCGTCTTTAGTTGGACTCGAATACATACGATGCGTCTTCGTCTCTTTTAGCCATGAAGTTATTGTGCCGGATTGTTTTTTAACTTTCCCCTCAACTAAAGCAAGATATGCCCGTTCTTTTACAAACTTCTGCCAGCTATCGTGCAGTTTCCGTTTCGCCTGCTCATTTTTAGCAAACATCATGACACCAGATGTATCCTGATCTAATCGGTGGACAATAAAAACTCTGTTTCTTGGATGCTGTTTCCAAACATAATTCATTAACTGATAATGAGCAGTTCTTCGTTTTTCCCTTTTATTAGCGATAGTTAGTAATCCTGCTTCTTTATTAACGACAATAAGATCGTCATCCTCAAATAAAATGGATAAACCAATTAAGGCTCCCTCGCGTCTTGCCACTTTATTCGGCAAAATAGATACAGTTTGCCCAGGGTGCAGCTCATACTTATAATACGTTTCGATGTGGTCATCTACAGATACTTGTCCCCGTTCAAGGATCGATTTTACTGAATTACGCCCACGGTTTGGCATTGCTTCTAATAAAAAAGGCAAAAGTGTAGTTGGCTGTTTAACTGTATAATGATGAGATTGATTCGCTCTATGTCTTTGAATGTTAGACAATTTATTTCTCCTTTTTACATTGCTTTATTACTTCAATTTCTCTTGGATTTCAGCAATTTATCCGTCATGTACATTTGCTTTATAAGATAACTTTTGTATAACAAATTCATGTGTATCTGATCTGGCTTCTAACCGTTTAAAATAGCTTTTACTTTCAGATGTGAGATTATCCACTTTTAGCTCAAGTGTATCAAAACGTTTGTCAACTTGCTCGAAACGCTTATCAACTTCGTCAAACCGACGATTCATATCTGACTTCAAATCCTTCATATCTAACTTTAGATCATTCATCTCTGTATTCACATTACCTATTCCAGATTTCAAACCAGTAACTTCAGTAGTCAACCCTTTTATCATTTCCAACATAGTATCCATTTTTTTCTCCATCAAATCACCCTCCCTTGATCGGTAAGCTTTTTTCGTCTAATCTTACAGTAATTATAACATACCAGCATGTGCATCTTGTTGATCTGTTTTTATTATACAAAAAACCATTATACATACAAGTGTTCCTTTCTTTATTTTTCTAAATACGTTTAGAATTTGTTAAACTGTAGCATAGTAACTAAGATTTGACAAAAATGATCAGGTGATTTGATGAAAAAAACGACTCATAACCAATGGATATTATTATTAACAATTGGGCTTGGAACATTACTTAATCCTTTGAACTCTTCGATGATTTCTGTTGCCTTAACACAGATGCAGCGAGATTTTGCATTAACGTTTGCTGATGCATCGTGGCTCATCTCTATATTTTACCTTGCTAGCTCAGCTGGACAGCCAGTGATGGGAAAACTTAGTGATATGTTCGGGGCAAAACGGATTTTCATGGGTGGACTTATCCTTGTTGTCATTTCCTGTCTGCTTGCACCGTTTTCACCGAATTATGGATTTTTACTTGGCTGCCGTGCACTGCAAGCAATTGGAAGTTCTACCTTATATCCGAGTGGAATGAGTATGATCAGAGCCCATATTACAAAAAACCAAGCTCGAGCAATCGGTGTAATTAGTATCTTCTCCTCAACATCAGCAGCTTTTGGACCGACAATTGGTGGACTACTCGTAGCAAATTGGAACTGGCCGGCTATTTTTCTAATTAATATTCCGATTATTATCATTTCATTTTTAATGGCGATTTTCGTTCTGCCAAAATCAAGTAAAGTAAATATCAATTTTAAACGAATTGATTTTATCGGTATATCACTATTTATTATTTCTATTTTAGGATTGATATTATTCTTGCTTTCACTAACGGAGGATATTCGCTGGTGGGCATTATTAGTTTTTCTTGCATTCAGCATACTTTTCTACTTTTTCGAAAAGAAGAAAACAGAACCGTTTATCGATGTGGAAGCACTTCGAAAAAACAAAAACGTAAATTTAGTTTATCTATTATTTATGTTAATTAACGCTGTTTACTATAATTATTTCTTTGGAATCCCGACGCTACTGCAACAAGTACGCGGATATAGCGAAGAACATACTGGATTTATTATGCTTGCTCTAGCAGGTTTTAGCGTTATTGCTACACCAATTGCTGGAAGATTGATTGACAAAAAGGGCTCCAAGCCAGCCGCTATAACAGGAGCAGTTTTTCTGCTTATCGGAACAGCTCTTTTATTAACGTATCATGAAACATCCATGCTATTTTGGCTCATCATCATTATGGCGCTTCTCGGTGTTAGTAACGGATTTAACAACATATCCGCACAAACCGCATTATATGAACATGTTGATGAAAAAGCTACTGGTTCTGCCTCTGGGCTTTTTCAAACAAGTCGTTACTTAGGTGCAATTTTATCTGGAAGTTTTCTCGGGATGGCATTTACTGGGCATCTCGATATTGCTCATTTTCACTTAGTTGCCATCGTTTCCTTTATCGTGTGCATCATGATCGTTGGTTTAACTTTAAAATTACCGAAAAAAGAAAAGAATAGAGGATAATTAAAACATCCCGTTTACTTTACCTTGATAAAGGAAAACTTGGGATGAGATTAGGTAAAGGTGTGTTTCACCGACTCAAAAAAATTCATAAGGAGGAACTGTCTTCCTGCCAAGTCTAATATTTTGATTATGATTCAGTTAATTCGTTATCATTATAAATATAAAATAATAAAAGGAAGTGAATTTATGGATTTTGTAACGTTAAACAATGGTCTTTGTATGCCTCAACTCGGTTACGGTGTATGGCAAGTACCGAATGAAGAAGCAACTCCGGCTGTTAAACAAGCATTAAATGCAGGGTACCGTTCAATTGATACAGCAACAATATACGGTAATGAAAGTGGTGTTGGTGAAGCACTTGCTGCCAGTGATGTTTCACGGGAAGATTTATTTATAACAACAAAAGTATGGAATGCCGATCAAGGCTATGACAATACATTAAAAGCTTTCGACACGAGTCTTGAAAAACTCGGTCTCGATTATGTTGACCTATATTTAATTCACTGGCCAACCCCATTGTATGATACATATGTTGAAACATACAAAGCATTAGAAAAATTATATAAAGATGGTCGCACAAAAGCGATCGGCGTTTGTAACTTTGATATTGATCATTTACAACGAATCTTGGATGTGTGTACGGTCATCCCTGCTGTTAATCAAGTAGAATGTCATCCATATTTACAACAGAAGGAATTAAAGAAATTTTGCGAAGAACATAATATTTTGTTAGAAGCATACAGCCCATTAATGAATGGGAAAACTGTATTGCAAGATGAAATCATTAAAAAATTAGCGATCAAATATGAAAAAACACCGGCTCAAATTATTTTGCGATGGCATTTGCAATCTAACTCTATCGTGATCCCAAAGACGGTAACCCCTTCCCGAATGGAAGAAAATATAAATGTATTTGATTTCGAATTAAGTGAAGCTGATATGGAACAAATTGCCGAATTAGACCGAAATGAACGGATTAATTCAGTCCCAAGCGAAATGAACGTTCGATAAAAATGTAAAAAAAGTGAAAGAATAACATATGCTATTCTTTCACTTTCCAAAAATTCATCCTTTTAGATCAATCTTTCCACCTAGATACGGATGCGGAGCTGCTGGACTAGATTGATTCATCATTTCAATTAGCGCAGCCCCATTCATTTCTGCAGTAGACATGGCGTTTTTCATAACAGCAAGACTCGCCTGCTGTTTTACTTGTGATTGATTCATCACAACCGATAGTGCCGCAATATCCACGAAAACCCTCCTAACAATAAAATTCCCTTCATATACTATATCGGTTCATAACCATTTTATTTAAAATCAAATGAAAAAATCTACTTTTTCATGACCTTATTGTCCTTCCTCTTTCTTCATATAAAATATGATTTCTAAAATCTCCTTAGCATTTTCAAGTTTGTTAATCTCTTCTACAAAAATCGCCTTTTCTATGTTAGATAGTTTTAAATTAGTTTCGAAAAACCTAAACAATAAAACATTTTTCTCCATATCTAATTTAAGTCTCGCTAGTATCTTAAAAAATGATAGCTTAACTTTAACCTTTTCATTTTCGGCATATTTCATTTTACTGAGAAAAGCAGCAGCTACTGGATTATCTGTTTTTATTAACTTACGCCAGTTTTGTTTTCGTAAATATAGAGAGAAATAATTAAAATATAGTACTTCTAAATCCGAAATCGGTATATTACATTTATTTCTACCCAAATACGACTCATAGTTATAAATTGTAATAGAGAAACTAAGTTTATCAATTTTATGCAAATTGTTAAACATTCTAAATTGAAAGTCAAGCGGATAATAACTTGTTGGCCCAACGCAGACAACTACCAGCGTATCGTTTTTTTTCCATTTTACATTGGCAAAAAGAGATACTACACGCTTGCTACAATCATTAGTTTCAGTGAACATTTTTTCCGGCAAAAACGTAACATGCTCAAAATTAATTTGGTTATGGATATCAGGAAAAAACACTTCTAAAAATTCTGCAAAAAACACCTTAATTAGTTTTGTAAATAATTGGTCTTGCTTCAAATAGTGCGGAGGTTCTTCCCTTATGAGAAATGTTCGTTGTGGAGTTTGCGAAATTAATTTTGGCAATGTAGTTAACGTCATAGTAACACACCCTTAATAATAATGGATGATCATCTTGATGAAGTTCTACTCCTATTGTACTATAAAAAAGCATTACGAACAAGTGTTTGTGACATTTTTTTGTAATCTTTTTTTCCAGCCGATAAACATACCTAAATCCAATCAAAAAGAAGCTGGCACATAACTAATACAAGCAACTTTAAAGACGAACAACACATTGGTCCTGTGACCAACGCCGATCTAGCACGTCCTGTGCGTCGCAGGTGGAAAGGCATAGGTGAGACTTCGTAGTACAAAGCACAAGGAGGCTCACCAGCCGCCCGCGGAAAGCGAAGTATATTTCCGAAGTAAGTTATAGGCACTTACAATAGTTCTGATTTTTCTTTAAGTGCGTGTTCAAAAAGGAGGATAAAAAGGACCAAGAAGTTCGAGGCGGTGCAGTTCCCGTCAGCGGAATGTATGCATTTAGATACATGAGTAGCGAAGAAACAAGCATTCGTGCGAAATTCGTAGTGTCATTTTTACCGGACTTTTTGAACATCCTCTTTAATGAAAATACTTTTGTCTCAACCTCCTTCATTTAATATGTTTCTTATAACTCCACAACAGCCATACCAATATTTCGTGCGATAATTCTCGTACCTTTATCATTTGATAAAAACATTAAATTAGCTCTTCCGTTTTTTAGTTCACGTAAATAAGTTTCAATAATTTTTTCATCCGTCGAACTATCTAAGCCGAACTTTCGGATATCGTCTGTTTTTGGTGTTTTTAAAATATATAGTTTCTTTCTCCACTGAAATTCTTCCATCACATCAAATGCAATTTTAGAAATAGACGACAAAGTAGGGGATTTGGGGCTGTACTAAACCTTGTTTGGATGGGAATGGGACAGGCTTATAACCGACAAGTGGTAAAGGGGATTATTGCATTTCTTTCTCTTCATTGGCATTTTTTATCTTAATAGGGCAAACGTTTTTGACGAAGATCAGTTTGGCTGGATTTTCCTAGGTTTTTACATACTTGTGATGATCGTTACAGAGGCGACAGCATCTTTTGGTCAAATGAGCATAACGACTTGTTTACTTGGACTAGCTGCTGGGTAACTTGTATTCGGTCCACTTAGTGATTTTAAAGGAAGACGAAAACCACTCGTCATTACCCTTGTTTTATATAATTTTTTCACTACTTTAACGGGATCAGACAATAAGAAAACTTGGCATTCACACCAAGCTTATAGCGAATGCCTAAGTAGCGCTTATGCAGGATAAGAATGTTTTATCTAATCTGCTAAAAATCCTTCGCAATAAGTTAAGGGATTTTGTTTTCATATTTTAAAAAAGCCAAGTATCTTTTCCCGATACTTGGCTTAAGACATCCATTTTGGTGGTGTGTTTTTATCCCAATAAATATCTCCAATTTCATAATGTTCTTCAAAATTATCTTTGCTTAAATGATAGTGAAAATTAAACCAATATCCTTCTAAGGGTCGATTTTCACGGCGCACATGAAATCTAGCAACATCCTTTTTATTCCGCTCATCATATACGTGAAAGATTCTTTCCCCAAATCCGCTAGATGGACGCTCCGTAATTGCATAATACGGTACCGCATCTTCTTCAGCATCGGCAATGATTGTCGTTATTACTTCTTCGATGCCAGGCAAGATACTCACCGTAAACTCATCTTCTATTTGAGAAGCAATTTTAGGACCTAGTTTCGTAATTGTTTGCTCTTGTGCTTTCGTTATTAGCAAACTTGCAAAATCAATATCGGAATCACTATCAAACGAAGAACTCTCAAAAGTAGATTCAGACTCCTCTAAATCCACTACTTTAGCATATTCATTATTTTCACTAGGACTTGAATTAGAAGATATATCTTTGCTTTCAGCCGCATCCGTATTTAAAGATACTGGAGGCACATACATCCCTAATGTCATAATCGCTATTAAAATTACAAATGTCTTTCTCATCCATAGTTTCATAGAAACATTCCCCTATGTATCTTCTTTATTAAATTTTACCATTTTTCACAAACTTGTCTAGAGTTATTTTCAAAAAAAATAACTTCATTTTGAACCAATTATATTACTCGTTAGTTAGTAAAATAAGTATATATTTAACCGTCATTTCTTGATATAATTTAATTCACATTAAGAACTGCACTAGGATGGTTATACAGACATTTTTTATCTTGAAACACATACAAAATTTTTCACTCTACATAAAATGCACTTAAAAAACAACTTGCTACGGATTCACCGATTGATTGGAGGGAGAAAAATGAAAAAGGAAAAATTAATTAGAAAATATGATAAACAGGTAAAAATGTATGAAAAAAATAGAGACCAAGCAACACTTAGTAATTGGAGACGAAAATTATTAAAAAGCGCTTATGGAAATGTTCTCGAGGTTGGGATTGGGGTTGGTGCCAACTTCCCATTTTATAACAGAGAAAAAGTGCACATAACAGGTGTTGATTTTAGTCAATAGATGATTAAAAGTGCTAAGCAATTAGCTTCCAATCTACAAGTAAAAGCAAATTTTATACATAACGACATCGATCAATTGTGATTTGAAGAAAATTCATTTGATTGTATCGTTTCTACCCTAACCCTTTGTAGCTATCCGGAACCGGTTGTTACTTTAAATAAGTTGACTGAATGGTGTAAACCTAATGGCACGATATTACTTATGGAACATGGGCTTAGCTCTAAAAGACTTCTTTCTACTACGCAAAAGATAATGAATCCGCTATTCAAAAAAATATCTGGGTGCCACTGCAACCGTGATATGCTTGCTATAATTAAACAATCCGATCTACAGATTGAGCATGTGGAGCGCTATTGGCAAGAGATCATGTGTTTAGTGTGGGCAAAACCATCTAAACAAGTATAGAAGAGTCACTTCTTTCCAAGTTTACGATATCCTAACATTCCTATAGGGCATCCACATATCGCTTTTCGTCCGTTCGATAATTTAAACCAAATAGTTTTTTCACTCTCCCATTTTTAGATGCCAGTGAACCAAACTTAAACTCGTTCTGTCTAATTTCATTGTTTCTTGATATAATTGGTGGAACGAGAAGGCCTTTTTCTAAAATGTTTTTTGCCGGACAAGCATACATTTAAGTTAAAGTACCTTCTCTTTTTTAATAGAATTTCGCTATCTTGAGTAGTAATTTACATAATAGTTACCTATTATCGCCAATGGAGGTTTTTACATGAGAAAAGTGAAGATGAGATTGTTACTATTTTTAAGCACGATACTTTTTTTAGCAGCTTGTAGCTCTGGTTCAGATGATTCTAGTTACGAAATGGAAGACGCAAAGAGCGAAAGCCAAATGTATACACATAGTGACACAGAAGAAGCCGATACAGAAAGTTCAAACGATTTTGCAACAATCGAAATGGAAGACCAAGCATTAGAAAATGAAGCAGAAAGTCAAGATGAAGAAAAAATTGAGCTTGCTCAAACAGATCGAATGATTGTTCACCAAGCCGAATTATATATTAATGTGATAGACATTGATAAAGCTCAGGCAAACATTGAAGCTAAAGCCAATAAATACGGCGGATATATCGTTGAATCAAACGTATATCAAGAAAACGAGGATGATTATACGGCTTATATAAAAGTGAGAATTCCAGAGAATGATTTTCAAGCTTTTTTATCGGATACAGAAGAAACTGCTGCTGAAGTTCTTGAACGAAATGTAACTGGAGAAGATGTAACCGAACAATTTATAGATTTAGAATCAAGATTAAAATCCAAACGAGCGGTTGAAGAAAGATTGCTTGAGTTCATGAATGATGCAAATAAAACAGAGGATTTATTAAAAATATCGAACGATTTAGCAACAGTACAAGAAGAAATTGAAGTTATCGTCGGGCAAATGAATTACCTTGAAAATCAAACCTCTTTTTCAACAATTGAAATATCAATGTATGAGAATCGCGTCAAAATTCCTGAATTAGAGAATAAAGACTTAAATACGTGGGAAAGAGCGCAGAAGCAGCTTGCCATCAGCATTAACTTTATCCTTGCAACCGGGTCGGGAATAATCGTATTTCTCGTTGGAAACCTTCCAATTATACTAATACTTTCAGTAGTTGTTCTAGTTATTTATTTCATTGTTAAAAGAAGAACAAGAAAACATAAAGATAGTTAATCTAACCAATCCGAAGCGTTTTATCGTCGGACGAATAAGAAATAGACTTCCCCTAAACTTGCTAAAAATCTAGAACGTCTAGACTGCCACTCAACGTATGTATATTACAAAATCTTTTTTTACTGGACCGTAAACTTCCGTTTATTCCACCTAAGTTAAAATAGCTGTAAATTCGATAACAATAAATTGTCTTCATTATTTACGGTAAAGTACTACCTTTCATTCTTCTGATTATGTATCGCATTTAATTGCATAACACAGATAAAGTAAAAGTAACAGAAATAGGATTCTAAAGCCGTTTATAGACAATTGAACAATAAGTGAAGGTGCAGTCCCTTTCAAATTGCAACTATAATTAGTGGGGGTTAACCTTCACGGTCTTGATTTTTGATGTATTCCTTAATTACGGATCTAGGGGCTCCCTCGGAAGTTAAAATTAAATAACTCCTACTCCAAAAATAAGGTTCCCAATAATAAGCCTTAAGGAATTTTTCGAACTCCTTTCGAATGTATCTAGAGGTTACAGTTTTAAAACTATTAACTGTATTAGCTAGATTAATTTGTGGTGGTGCATCAAATAATATATGGAAATAATCCTCTTCACTGTTAATTTCTAAAATCTCACATTTCCATCTTGCAAACAAGTCATGGGCGATTTCTTCGAGTCGCTTTTTTATTTGGTTATTGATAACAGGATGACGATATTTTGTTACGACAACTAAATGATAAGTTAGTTTATAAGCAGCGTGTCTATTTCTATTATATTGCATTTAACCCACCCCTTATTGACTATTTCAACTAATTTAACTATAATATGTAAAAAGACAAAAATCAAGGAAGGGTTATTCAATGGAGCAAACGAAAACAATCGATGCAAAAATTGTAACTCACGGAAGTAAAACGTTTGATGCGACATTAGATATTTTCCGCGAAGCTTTGGGTTTTATCGTTGATTAAATGCATCCTATAATATCGGTGCAAGGTACTTTATTAGAGAAATTCTTAAATCCTTTTCTGAAAAGAAATGGTTAGCAGTTCAGACAAAAGTTCCTGAGCTCCTAGCCAGAACACAGCAGACTTTGGCTTCATTAATTAACTTACATCAGGCGCTTCGTATCAATGATACTAAAATTGCGTGACGTATAGCTGTATTTAAGTCAAGGGAAGCTCCACCAAAATCTTCGATTTTGGTGGACAGGTTCACGCGGATCCATTTACAATAAGGACAGACTATTATTTTTGCAGCGATAACAAATGAAAGTTCTTGCATGAAGAAATGGAGGGATTTAATCGTGCATGATATGGAGCAGTTATCATTTTTCGATCACATATTAGATATGGATGATAATCCATTCGATAACCCCCAAGACACAATTTGGTTTAAGAAGCAAAATAGAATTTCAATTCCTATTGAACTAGTTAGTGATTTCGATCAATTTATGGATTATTTATGCCATCATTCTATTCAACTAACAAATACAAAAAGCCATATTTCGAGAAAACATCTTCCTTCGATCAATGAACGATTAACGATAAAGGCTGAAGAAGCGACAGACTATACACAACAAGAATACTATCCATATATTCATTTTTTCTATCATATTGCTCTAGCTGGGCAGCTAATCCAGTTGGAATCGTTTGATTCAACTAAGCTGCAGTTAACAGTTACAGAAAGATGGAATTTGTATAATAATTTAACAGACACAGAAAAATACTTCTTTTTACTAGAAACATTTTGGATCGATGTGAACTGGGCGAAAATTTTGGATAAAAAAGATAACCCTGTTCATATTGTGATTGAAGATGTTTTTTCAAAATTACTAGATACAAAATCAAATAATTGTCTAAAACTAAATGATTCACTTATATCTAGGCTTACTTTTCATTGGGATTATTTCTTTGTTTACTTGGAATGGTTCGGTTTTTGGGTATGTGAAAAAGATCATCAAGCTATGGATCGCTATCATAGCAATAAAAAATTCATCGCAAAATCTGTTACATTAACGACCTTCGGCAAACAAATGATCCCGATTTTATTAAACAATCGACATCCGCAAATTTGGAATATTCCCTATCGTCGTGAAAATGGAGAAGTGAATCCAATACCGGGATTGGAAAATGATGGAATTGAAAACTTTTTTGGAAAACAAATGAATAAAAGGAAGGATCAAAGTTTTCAACCTTTTTATAAGTCCTTCGATAGTCTTTTCATAAAAATAGTATTACGAAAAACGCTACCGAGACAAGAACGTATATTCACTCCTGGAATGTATACATTTAAAGTAGCTTATGACAAATATTCTTGGTGCAAAGTAGCCTTGACAGCACAACATACAATGGAAGATTTACATAAGATCATTATTAATACATTCCAGTTTGATAATGACTATCTTTATTCTTTTTTTATGGATGGGATCAAAGGGTCAAAAAGTTCGATTGTTGCACCATTGGATAATTCTAGTTCCCCCATTGCTTCCAATGTTCTGATTGGATCTGTCGGATTATCTGTCGGACAACGCTTTTTGTACCTATTTGATCATGTAAGCGAAAGGACATTTACTATAACGGTGGAGCAAATCGCGGAAACAGGATCAGAAAAAGAACGACCAAAACCTTATTTAATTGAACATCAAGGAAAGGGACCGGAGCAATATTTTTACAATGAAAAATTTTAACTATTAACTTGTGGAATAGCTGGTCAAAAAATTACTCTCAAAAAGTAACCATCATCCATTGTCACATGAAGAGGTAATTTTTCTTCACATTTCGTAAAAAAATACGTCCCTTTCTTCCCACTTCGAAATGAACAAGATCAAAAACCCTTAGAAAGAAACATATTTGGAAAAAGGGCACTCCATCTTGAAGAACAACTGGTACGCAATTTTTCGCTTATGCCTCATTTACAGGGGCACTCTCCATTCTTTAAAAACAAAAAAACCTCTTGACGGATACGTATACGAAGGAGAAGTTATTTTTTCATAGACGTAAGAAACTGGAAACAGCCCCCTCAGATCAAATATCTTAATGGCCCATATCCGCTGATAACTTTCTTTAGCCATTCGTTAATTTGTTCGGAGCTCAGCTTTCTTTCTCGTAGACCTTCTGCCCACACACTTCCCGCACGGTGTTATTCAGCCTTGCCACCATGCTCCTATTGGCTGTTTTAGAGAAAGAAATTTCACCAGCGTTAGCAATATAAGCATCAATGATATCCCTACGGACGCCTTCGTACAGCTTCCGTAATTGCTTCAAGAATTAAAAGCTCTAATATTAGAAAAAAACTTCTTAGTCGGTCGGTAAATAACGACCGGATACCTTGTTTCATTATTCATTAAAATAATCACTTTTCTTCTATTATAGTGACAAAATTTGCGTGCCATGCCATAAAACTATTCGGAAATTGCTCATGACCTTCAGGAGAAGCTAATTCGTTTTCCTTCAATCCAATCTTATCAAGTAAAGCTTTCGTGCATTGGATTAACATGCGTTTCACCCTATCATTTTAAGTTTCCTAAATACAAAAGCACTTTTATGTAAGTACATCAACTTTATAGTTCTTGCCTTAAATTTTCAAGCCTTTCCTTCACTACATCTAAATCATATTTATCCTTCGCAACTACTAAACCTTTTTCGTATAGTTTCTGGGCTTTATGATAGTCCTTCTCTTGTCCAAGGTAGTACATATCCCCCCCAACCAATATAGCCCCATGGATTATTAGGAAAATCTTTCACTAACTTCTCAAATTCGAAATCCGCTTTCATATGCTCTCCTAATTCCTTATAAGACGCTGCAATAGCACGCCGCATATTATGAATGATTTGTTCATCTTCTTTAGGAAATATGTCGCAAAACTCACGGCAATACACTATTCTTTTTTCAAAATAAGCAGGATTATTCAAGCCTGCATTATGAAGTTCCATTTCTAAGTCCTGGCAAAAGTCACGTATATAAAAGCTCCCTTCATAGTGCTCGTCTAGATGATCCAGAGTTTGAAACTCGGATTCGCTTCTGTCCTTAATAACCTCCCAAACTTTCAACCAAGCATCACATGCTGAAACAGGATCATTTTTAGCTAAATAGCCAAAACCACGATCGGATAGGTCACTCATTTGTTCCATTGATAAGTGATTTGACGGAGCTAACCTCTCCCATAGTATCCACGCCGCCATCCAAGGAAAATCTTCGTTTCTACCCTTTACAGTAACCGTATTATGTTGGAACCAGTTGTCTGAAATTTCTTCCGCAGAATAAAATTTTTTCATATCTTCTAAAAATTCTTCACGGTTAAATGAAATACCCACTTCACCTAACTTGTATACAATTTCATCCGTACTCATTGCGTTTACTTCTTCATATGTAAGCCATCGGGTAACTGGATTATGTACCACTTGATTAATATTCAATTGTGCATCTTTATCCAAACAACATTTTTTATATTTTTTTCCACTTCCGCAATGACATTTATCATTCCTACCAATTTTAACCATTATCTCTACCTTTCTATTTTGGTATAAAGCCAGTTATACTTTTGTATGAAAATAAATAATTTTCATTATAGATGGTGCCTGCGCAATGCGGAGCCATGTTGGTTTCTTACCTACTAAAAAATCTATACTTGTTTTTCTATTATACCCTATCAATCCTTATACAATATGTACAACGAATTTAGTATTTAAATTCTCCCTAACTCATCAATAAACGCCGGTCTTTTTCTAAATTGAACCTTAAACTCATTTATCAATTCTACTTGCTTTTGCTTCCCGGCAATCTTTTTATATCTTGTTAATTTATGACATACTCCTTGATATTCTTTTCGATTGGATGAAGTACTTGCAATAGATTTTATATGATTCGTATAAATTTCGATGGTATCCTCTTTAAAAGGCTTGACTAACTTTTCAGCGTAATCTTCAATATATATCGGGTTATCCCTGACAAATTCCAATATTTCATCAAGATCATTTTCTTCCTCTATTAACTTAAGGAATAATCTTTTTGCATGCCAACCTGCCCTTTTTTTCAATTCTAGTTTGAAGTTTGTATAGAATTCATTTTGATTTGCAGCCAATTCTTTTAGGTCTTGATAATAGTCAAACTCACCATTAAAGAAAAGCTCTTTTGCCAAGATTCTTTGCTCTTCTTTTAGTGAAAGAAACTGCAATGCTTTGTAGTGGTATTTTTTCCATTTTAAGAGTAATCCTGGTAACTCTTGATCCTGCTTTTCGCCATCCTTTGCTAATTCGATTACTTTTTCGTAGTTTTTCTCATGAAGATAACGATTTAGCAATTTTTCTCTAAAAGACGAAAATTGTAGATGCTCATGAATGAACTGCTCCGCTTCTTTTTGATTACCATATTTTTCAGTTATCTTAAACAATAGTTGGAGCAACCTTTCATTTTCATACTTCGAATAGTAATCGTTAGGATTGTTATCAAGAATTGACTCGATTTTAATTATGAACCGCTCTCTAAGTTTTTCATCATTCGCAAATTCAGAACAGATATTTAATAAATCCGTCCTGTAATCTGACCAATCATCGAAAATCTTATTGTCTGTTTGGGCTAATAGCTTCTCAAAAACTTCTACTCTTTGATTATTTATGTTATCGCATCTCGACACAATTTCTTCTATTAATTCTAACGATTCCATTGCAAGGGAACCGATATTACCACTAGAATCATCTGCATATGAAAAGGCATTAATTGCCTCCCCAAGTAAAAGCAATGCAATATCCACTGCTACTAACACATTCTCCATGTTTCTAGCCTTTTCTATTACCCCTTCCAACTCGCTAACAAAATCGCTCGTATCTCGGTACTTGATAAAACCCTCTCTACCCGTATACTTTCTAACAATTGTGTTGATTAATTCCTGGCATGCTTTTAGTTCTTGTTGCTCGTCACCATTACCGTATTTAAACAAAAGACTCTTTTCTAACGTAGCATCATCTAGTGCTAAATTTACGATAATATTTATCAATTCTTGTTTTGAAAGATTGTTTAAAATAACTTGAACAGTTTCTCGCTTACTAGACTTGGTCGATACCTGTTCAATATCATTTTCGTGATGTAACATGTCAAAGGCTTTAAAATATGCTGCTGCTTCGTGTTTACATAATGGTCCAAAATCATAAGGACAATCACAATAAGAACTTAAAATATCGCCATTGTCCCCAATTTCAACAAGTACCTCGTAGTAATCACTTCCTTCAACATGAAAAATATATTCGTTATCCCCTTGTTTATACGACTCTACAATATTTCCATCAATATAATAGTTGTACCCTCTATCTAAAATCGTTTTATTAATATGGTACTGAAAATCACGAATGTTCATCACAAGCCCCCACATTCTCTTTTGTTTTATTTTAACACATTACGGGGCTATACTAAATTCCAACTAATAAAGAAG